>NZ_RZSA01000509.1:0-4737 GCF_003998075.1 Mesorhizobium sp. M2A.F.Ca.ET.037.01.1.1
GGCCTCCTCGATGACCTGGAAGGTCTTGGCGTCGCCGTCTTCGGGCATCACCACCGGGATCACCGGCAGGCCGTATTTGTTGGCGAAATCGAGGTCGCGCTGGTCGCCCGACGGGCAGCCGAAAATGGCGCCCGTGCCATATTCCATCAGCACGAAATTGGCGACATAGACCGGCAGCGTCCAATTCTCGTCGAACGGGTGGACGACGCGGATGCCGGTGTCGAAGCCCTTCTTTTCGGCCGTCTCCAGCGCCGCCACCGAGGTGCCCATATGGCGGACTTCCTCGATGAACTTCGCCAGCTCGACATTCTCCTCTGCGGCCTTCCTCGCCAGCGGATGGTCGGCGGCGACGGCCATGAAGGAAGCGCCGAAGATGGTGTCGGGCCTCGTCGTGTAGACTTCGAGCTCATGCGCGTCGCCAACCGGTTTTGCCAACGGCCAGCGGATCAGCAGGCCTTCGGAGCGGCCGATCCAGTTGTGCTGCATCAGCTTGACCTTCTCCGGCCACTCCTCGAGCAGGTTGAGCGAATCCAGCAGATCCTGCGCGAAGTCGGTGATCTTGAAGAACCACTGCGTCAGCTCGCGCTGCTCGACCAACGCCCCCGAGCGCCAGCCACGGCCGTCGATGACCTGCTCGTTGGCGAGCACCGTCATGTCCTCCGGATCCCAGTTGACCTTGGAGGATTTGCGCGTCACCAGCCCCTTCTCGACGAAGTCAAGGAACAGCATCTGCTGGCGGTGATAGTAGTCGACGTCGCAGGTCGCGAACTCGCGCGCCCAGTCGAGCGACAGGCCCATCATCTTGAGCTGCTCGCGCATGACGGCGATATTTTCGTAGGTCCAGTCCTTGGGGTGGACCTTGTTCTGCATGGCCGCGTTTTCAGCAGGCATGCCGAAGGCGTCCCAGCCCATCGGATGCAGCACGTTGAAGCCCTTGGCCCGCTTGTAGCGCGCCACCACATCGCCCATCGTGTAGTTGCGGGTGTGGCCGATATGGATCTTGCCCGACGGATAGGGGAACATCTCGAGCACGTAGTATTTCGGCTTCGGATCGTCGTTGCGAGCCTCGAACAGCTTCTTTTCGGCCCAGGCCTTCTGCCATTTGGGCTCTGACGTGCGCGGATTGTAACGTTCGGTTGCCATCGGATGTTTTTCACTTAAAAGCAGGTGCGCGGTGCTGGATTAAGGCGTGTGTTGATATTCAGGTCAGGCCGGCATTCGCAGGCCGGCATCGCCCGAATATCGACACGCCCAGGCCGGCAGCCGAGACAATGTCGTCGCGGTGTTCACCATGGATTGCCGGACCCGTCAACTGCGGCGAGCCGGCCCGGCCATGAAAACTATAGGCAGGATAGTGGCATGACGAACGCCGTAGAGCAGCTTCACGCGGTCAAGGCGAAGATAGCAAGCGCCGAGCGCGAGGCAAGGCGCGAGCCCGGCGCGGTCACCCTGGTGGCGGTGTCGAAGACCTTCGCGGCCGAGGACATCCGCCCTGTGATCGAGGCCGGCCAGCGTGTCTTCGGCGAGAACCGCGTGCAGGAAGCGCAGGGCAAATGGCCGGCGCTGAGGGAGGCATTTGCCGATCTGGAGCTGCATCTGATCGGCCCGCTCCAATCCAACAAGGCCAAGGAAGCCGTCGCGCTGTTCGACGTCGTCGAGACCGTCGACCGCGAGAAGATCGCCGCGGAGCTTTCAAGGGAAATGACCAGGCAAGGCCGGACGCCAAGACTCTATGTCCAGGTCAACACCGGCTCCGAGCCGCAAAAGGCAGGCATCGAGCCGCGCGAGGCGGTCGCCTTCGTCAAGCGCTGCCGCGACGTTCATGGCTTGGCCATCGAAGGCCTGATGTGCATCCCCCCGGCCGATGAGAACCCCGGCCCGCATTTCGCGCTGCTGGAAAAGCTCGCTCGCGAGGCCGGCGTTGAAAAACTGTCGATGGGCATGTCCGGCGACTATGAGACTGCGATCGCCTTCGGCGCGACCAGCGTCCGGGTGGGATCGGCGATCTTCGGCAGCCGGTAGCCTGCGCCCCGTATCTTGCGCCGGTATCGATTGATATCTGCGGCTACCGCGTTATATCTAGCCAAGCTAGCTAGGAGCAGCAAGATGAACTGGCATCTTCAGGACGCGAAGAACAATTTCTCGAAAGTGGTCCAGCGGGCGCGAACCGAGGGACCGCAGACCGTGACACTTCGCGGCGAACGTGCCGCGGTCGTCCTCTCCGCAGACGACTACGATCGCTTGGCCGGGAAGAAGAAATCGCTCGTCGAGTACCTATTGAGCGGTCCAGGTTGGGACGAGGAGTTTGACAAGGAAATCACCCGTCGCTCGGACACGATTATCCGGGACATTGATCTCTGATGTATCTGCTGGACACGAACGTCGTGTCGGACGTGCAAAGACGGTTGCCTAAGCCGACTGCCTGGATAGCTTCGATTGATCCGGCGTCGATCAACCTTAGTGTCATTACGCTGGGTGAGATCGAGCGAGGAATCGTCAAACAGCGTAAGATCGACCCTGAAAGGGCGGCTCGGCTCGATATCTGGCTGCGAGAACTTCGAAGAGACAATACGGACCGCATTCTCGCGATCACGGAGGAGGTCGCTCTTGCCTGGGGTCGCATAACGGCGGGACGCACACGGGGGAGCGCCGACTCGCTTATCGCGGCGACCGCCCTCGTGCACGACCTGATCCTGGTCACGCGAAACGTCGCCGACTTCGAGGGCGTCGGCGTTACAGTCCTCAATCCCTGGGAAGTCTGACCGTTCTGGGATCCGCCGGCGGGCAACTTCACGCCAAGTTGACTACCGTGGTTGTGCCAGCGCTTGAAACGAAACGGCCCGTTCCTATTTGCTTGTGGTCACTCACTCCTTCTCTCGGGGAATCCCACCATGCGCTACAACCAGCTTGGCAATACCGGCCTTTTCGTTTCCGAACTCTGCCTCGGCACCATGACGTTCGGCGCCGCCGGCGAGAATGCCCAATGGGGGCTGATCGCCAGTCTCGACCAGAAGGGCGTCAACGAGATCGTCGCCCGCTCGATCGCCGCCGGCGTCAATTTCTTCGACACGGCGGATGTCTATTCCTTCGGCCAGTCCGAGCAATTGCTCGGACAATCGCTCAAGGATCTCGGCATCAAGCGCTCGGACGTCATCATCGCCACCAAGGTGCATGGCGCGATGGGCAACGGCCCGAACGAGCGCGGCTCGTCGCGCGGCCACATCATGGATTCCGTCGACGGCAGCCTGAAGCGGCTGCAGCTCGACCATATCGATCTCTACCAGTTGCATGGCACCGACACGGTGACGCCGATCGACGAGACGCTGCGCGCGCTCGACGATCTCGTCGCCAGCGGCAAGGTGCGCTATGTCGGCGTCTCCAACTGGCAGGCCTGGCGCATCGCCAAGGCGCTGGGCATTGCCGAGCGCAAGGGCTTCGCCCGTTTCGAGACCATTCAGTCCTATTACTCGATCGCCGGCCGCGATCTCGAGCGCGAGATCGTGCCGCTGATCAACGAAGAGAAGCTCGGCCTGATGGTCTGGTCGCCGATGGCCGGCGGACTGCTCTCCGGCAAATACGGCCCTGGCGCTCCCGGCAATGGCGAGGGCCGCCGCGCCTCCTTCAACTTCCCGCCGGTCAACGAAGACCGCGCCTGGGCGGCGGTCGCCGTCATGCGCGAGGTGGCGAAGAAGCATGACGTCAGCGTTGCCACCGTGGCGCTTGGCTACGTGCTGGCAAAACCTTTTGTGATGAGCGTCCTCATCGGCGCCAGCCGCATGGACCAGCTCGAGCAGAACCTCGCCGCTACCGGCTTGCAGCTCGATGCCGACGATCTTGCCAGGCTCGACGAGGTGAGCGCGCTGCCCGCCGAATATCCCGGCTGGATGCTTGAGCGGCAGAGTGCCGGCCGGCGTCCGGCGCCGTTCGTGCCGAAGGCGTGATCTATCTCCAATAGGCTGGTTTTTTTCGGGAGCCGCGCTGTCTAAGCGCGGCTCTTCCATTTCAGAGCCGGACAGTTTCCGCGAGAAAGTCGAGAAAGGCCCGCACCCGCGCCGGCAGATGCTTGCCGTGGCCGACATAGACGGCGTGCGTCGGCTCCTCGTCGCCGGGATTGAACGTCTCCAGCAGCGGCACGAGCCGCCCTGCGGCGATGTCGGGCTCGACATGCCAGCGCGCCAATCTTGCGATGCCCGCTCCGGCCAATGTCGTCAGCCGCATCGCTTCGCCATCGGTCAGCGACATGTTCCCGACGATCGGCAGGATGATCGATTTGCCCGCGGCATCAATGAAAGGCCAGCCGTCGATATGCCTGGCGAAGCCGAAGGCGAGCATGTTGTGGCGGGCAAGGTCGGACAATGCGCGCGGCGTGCCGCGTGCTGCGAGATAGGCGCGGGACGCAACCAGCACCATCCGGCTCTGGCCGAGCTTGCGCGCCACCAGGCGCGACTCGCTAAGCGGTCCGGCGCGTATGGCGACATCGGCCCGCTCCTCCAACAGGTTGATGACATTGTCGGTCAGCACCGCTTCGACGGAAATCTCGGGATAGCGCTCCAGGAAACGCGGCAGCAATTCCATCAGCCGGTGCTGGCCGAACGGCACATAGGAGTTGACCCTGAGCTTTCCGCGCGGCGCGGCGCCTGCGGCCGCCTCGCGTTCCGCCGCATCAAGATCGGCAAGGATACGCAGGCCGCTGTCGTAAAAGCTGGTTCCCTCCGGTGTCAGTTGCAGCTTGCGTGT
>NZ_RZSA01000050.1:0-13101 GCF_003998075.1 Mesorhizobium sp. M2A.F.Ca.ET.037.01.1.1
GCGATGGCCGGCAGCAGCAGCTGGTTGGCGAGCACCGGAGAGCCGCTCGACAACCTGGCCGCCAGCACGACGCCGGCGACGGCCGCCAGCATCCCCGACGCCGCGAAGGCGACGATCTTGGTGCGGTCGACATTGATGCCCGCCGCCCAGGCCGCCGGCTCGCCGGCGCCCACCGCGATCGCGTGGCGGCCGAAGCGCGTATAGCGCAGCACCAGGAAACTCACGATGCCGATCAGCGCTGAAATCAGCACCACCGTCGGCAGGCCGAAAATCGTGGCGTTGATCCAGGCGGTCTTTTCGCGGCCTGCTTCCTCGATGGTGATGGCGCGGCCGTTGGAAACCCAGAGTGCCAGCCCGGCGACCACGCCGCCGGTGGCCAAGGTCGCGACGAAGGACGGCACGCGTAGCTTGACATGCACGATGCCGCTCAGCAGCCCAAAGGCGAGGCCGGACAGGATCGCCACCGGAAAGGCGGCGAAGCCGAGCGTAGGCAAGAGCTGCGCCAGCATGACGCTTGCCAGCGAGGCGACCGCCTGGATCGACAGGTCGATGCCGCCGAGCAGGATGGCGAAGGTGACGCCGGTGGCCAGGATGAACAGCACGGCGGTGTTGGCGAAGAGCAGCGCCAGCGTCTCGCCGGTCAGGAAGCCGGGCGCGGCGATCTCGATGATCAGCAGCAAGGCGACGAGCAGGACCAGCGGTATGGCGCCCTGCGTCCACTTGCCCTCGAAAATCTGCCTGATGGAAAAAACCTCGTTCATCGGCTCACACCATCGCTCGCAAGAGGTCTACCTGCTTGGGTTTGTTGCCGGGGCTCGCATTGAAGCGCGCGGTGATCTCGCCGTCGCGCATCACCAGCACCTGGTGCGACAGGCCGATCGTCTCTTCCAGCGTGTCGGAGATCAGAAGGATCGCCACGCCCTGCTCGGAGAGATCGCGCACCAGCTCGTAGACTTCCTCCTTGGCGCCGACATCGAGGCCGCGCGTCGGATGATCAAGCACCAGGATGCGCGAGCCGGCCGTCATCCAGCGCGCCAGCACCACCTTCTGCTGGTTGCCGCCGCTGAGCTTGCGGCAGGCGGCGTCCGGTCCGGGCGCCTTGATGCTGAGCCGCTTGATCCAGTCGGCGGCAAGCCGCCGCTCCTTGCCGTAGTCGATGGCGCCGTTGCGCATGACGCTCGAGAGATCCGCCAGCGAAATGTTCTCGGCGATCGACAGGAACATCACCAGCCCTTCGAGCCTGCGCTCGCGCGGCACATAGCCGATACCCCTGCGCACCGCCGGTTCCGGCGAGCCGAAGCGCACCGGTTCGCCGGCGATCTTCATCTCGCCGGCGTCATGCGGCAGGAATCCGCCGATGGTGCGGGTCACCTCTTCGCGGCCGGAGCCGACGACGCCGGCGATGCCCACGATCTCGCCGGCGCGGATCGAAAGATCGACCCCGTGATAGAAGCCGTTAGCGCCCAGCCCCTTGGCCTCGACCATGATCTTGTCGCCCGGCGGCTGTTGGCGCGCCTCGCGGTAATATTCGGCCTGCAACCCGCGCCCCACCATGATCTCGTGCAGCTCCGGCGCGGTGACTTGCGTGGCGCGGTGCTCAGCCACGACCGCGCCGTCCTTCATCGTGTAGACGCGGTCGGAAATCGCCAGCACTTCCTCGAGGCGGTGCGAAACAAAGACGAAGCTGGCGCGAGACTTCAGCGAGCGCACCCGCGCGAACAGAACCTCGATATCGGCGGCGTTGAGCACCGAGGTCGGCTCGTCGAGCAGGATAAGCAATGGACGCTCGACCATCTCCTCCAGCGTCAGCGCCTTGGCGAGCTCGACCATCTGGCGCGCTGCGAAGGTCAGCTCGGAGGTGCGCGCGGTGACGTCGATGTCGACGCCGATCTTGGCGAGCTGCCGTCGCGCTGCGGCGTTCATGGCACGCCAATTGACGAGACCGAAGCGGGTGAAGCGGTCTTCCTCGCCCAGGTAGATGTTTTCGGCGACCGTGAGGTTGAGCACCAGCGACTGCTCCTGGAACACCATGCCGATGCCGTGCCTGGCCGCGTCGCGGGCGTTGCGCAGCTTGAGCTGTTCGCCGTCAAAGGTAATCGTGCCGCCATCCGGCCGGTAGCCGCCGGCTAGCAGCCGCATCAGCGTCGACTTGCCGGCGCCGTTCTCGCCGATCAGCCCCACCACCTCGTTCGGCCGGACCTCGATGGACACGTCGCGCAATGCCTGGACGCCGGGGAAATTCTTGATGATGCCGGTTGCGTGCAGCATGGCGCTCACTTCACGATTCTCAAACGGACGCGATCGAGCGACAGCGCCACCGCAGCGATGATCATCAGGCCCTGCACAGTCTGCTGAATATAAGGCGAGATGCCCAGCAGGATCATGCCGTTGGCGAGGACGGTGACAATCAGCACGCCGATCAGCGTATTGACGACACCTCCCTCGCCGCCGGTCAGCGCCGTGCCGCCGACGACCACCGCCGTGACCGCGGCAAACAGCCTGCCGTCGCCGATGACGGCATGCGACTGGCCGAGCTGGGCCGCGGCGAGCACGCCTGCAATGCCGAAGAAGAAACCCGCCAGCGCGAAGGCCGCGATGCGCACGCGCGTGACGTTGACGCCAGAGAGCTTGGTCACGTCCTCGTCGCCGCCGATCGCCAATATGTGGCGGCCCAGCCGGGTGTGATACTGGATAATCGCGGCGAGCACGAAGGCCCCGACCGCGACCCAGACCGCCAGCGGCAGTCCGAGGAAACGATGCAAGGCGAGGTCGCGGATCGAAGCGTCATTGAGGCGGATGGCCGAGCCGCCCAGCATGTAGACCGACAGGCCGAGCCCGATGAACCACATGCCGAGCGTCGCCATGAAGGATGGGATGCGCAGCATCGTCTGCACGAGGCCGCTGATCAGCCCCATGATCGTGCCCGCGGCGACCGCCGCCAGCACCGCCCACCAGCCATAGTCGTTGCCGTTGGTGTCATTGGCGGCCAGCAGCACCGCCACCATCGCCGCCACCGAGAGCGTGCCCTCGACCGAAAGATCGATGCTACCCATCAGAATGATGAAGGTCAGCCCCATCGCCAGTGTCAGCGGGACCGCGGCGGAGTTCGCGAGCCGCACCAGATTGCGCAGCTCGACGAAATTGGGATTGGCGATGGTGATCAGAATGCACAGAACGACCAGCACCGCCAGTGGCGCCAGGCCGCGCCAGCGCCTGCCGCCGAGCAGGGTGGCGATGGGGCCGGGGAGGAATGTCATAAGCGTCGTCCGCTCGATGTCCGAAACGGACTTCAGGGGTTCTGTATCGATTGTCAAGAAACCGCTTCCCGTATGCTGGTGACAAGCGTCGTGGCCGCGGGCGCAGGACGCCGGCAAGAAAGAGCGGGCGGCCGCCAGGGAGAAGCCGGCCCGCTCCAACGGGTCAGGCGCGGATCGCTCCGGTCACCCGGCCCCAGAGATCGTTCCAGTCCATCTCGGGCTTCGACTCGACATTGGTCTTGTAATATTCCTCGACATTGTCGTGCGAGATCAGCACCGCCTTGCCGTAGAATTCGCGGTGCTCCGGCGGCTCCTTGGCCGGGTCGAACTTGCCGATCTTGGCGTTGTAGCCGATCGCAAGCCCCATGCCGCCCTGCCAGAACGGATCCGAGGTGACCGTGCAGGCGAACTCGCCTGTGCGCACTGCGTCGACTGCGGTCTTGATGCCGTCGACACCGACGATCGGCACCTTGCCGGCGAGGTTTTCGGCGCGCAGCGCCTCGAGCGCGCCGGAGCCCATGTCGTCATTGGCGGCCCAGATGCCCTTGATGTCGTCACCGAAGCGGGTCAGCAGATTGCCCATCAGATCGAAGGCCTCGGTGGATTTCCAGTTGGCAACCTGGAAGTCGAGCAGCTTGATGTCAGGATTGGCGGCGAGTGCCGCATCAAGGCCCTTCTTGCGCTCGATCGCGGCCGTCGTCGAGATCAGGCCGCCGAGCGCGACGATGCCGCCCTTGCCGCCGATGGTCTTGAACAGGATCTCGGCAATGGTCTTGCCGCTGGCGATGCCGTCGAACTCGATATGCGAGACATAGTTCGGATTGAAGTCCTTTGGATGCAGGTCCGCCGGCTTGTTCCACTGCGTCACCACATAGGCGCCGGCCTTGGCGCAGGCTTCAACGATCGGGCGCGCGTCGGGCGTGTCGTTGGGGTCGGAATTGAGCACCATGTTGCCGTTGGTCTTGGCCAGCATCGCCTTGATGTCGGCGATGCCCTTCTCGCTGTTGCCTTCCGAAACCAGCGTGACATGCTCCAGCCCGGCCCATTTGGCATAGGCCTCGGCGCCGGTCTTCCACACCGCGTGATAGGGATTGGACAGCGAGCGGATCGACGTCACCAGCGTCGGCTTGTCGGCCGCGCGCAATATGTTCGGCATCGCCAGCGTCACCGCGCCGGCGGCGGCGCCCACCATCAGCGTCCGGCGGCTGACCCTGCCGGAAAAAACAAGACCATTGCTGTCCTTCATTTCGAACCTCCCGATTGATTTTCCCGCCCGGCGCTTGCGCAGGAAGCGCGGCCGGGTCCTCCAGTGAGGGTCGTCAGTCTCCTCTACTTGTATGACAACCCTTCAACACGGCAACCATACTCTTTCTCTTGACGCGGCACAAGCGACTTGAGATCGTCGCGCGCATGAAGAGCGAGGCACTGACTTCGCCTCGGCAAGGGAGCGAGAATGGCGGATTATATCATCGTTGGCGGCGGCTCGGCCGGCTGCGTTCTTGCCGCCAGGCTGAGCGAGGATCCCGACCTGTCGGTGGTTCTGCTCGAGGCCGGTCCGCCCGACACGGACCGCTACATCCATATGCCCGTCGGCTTCTTCAAGATGACGTCGGGACCGCTGATCTGGGGCTATGACGCCGCGCCCGGCAAGGAGATCGACGGCCGCGTCATAGTCTACCCGCAGGCACGCGTGCTCGGCGGCGGCTCCTCGATCAACGCCCAGGTGTTCACGCGAGGCTGCCCGCAGGACTATGACGGCTGGGCGGCCGACTTCGGCTGTACCGGATGGGGCTATGCCGATGTGCTGCCCTACTTCGTCCGATCCGAGGGCAACGACACCTTCGCCGGCCGTGAGCACGGCATCGACGGTCCGCTCGGCGTTTCCAGCGGGGCGCCGCACCCGCTGACCCGGATCTTCGTCAAGGCGGCGCAGCAGGCCGGCCTGCCCTTCCGCGCCGACTTCAACGCCGGCGACCAGGAAGGCGCCGGCTTTTACCAGACGACGACGCGCGACGGCAGGCGCTCGAGCACGGCGGTCGCCTATCTGAAACCCGCGCTCGGCCGCGGGAATCTGACGCTGCGCACCGACGCCACGGTCAGCCGCGTCGCCGTCGAGAATAGCCGCGCCGTCGGCGTCGAGATCATCGCCAACGGCCGCACCGAGCTGCTGCGCGCCGAGCGCGAGGTGATCGTGACCGCGGGCGCCATCGGCTCGCCGAAACTCCTGATGCTGTCCGGCGTCGGCCCGGCCGCGCATCTCGGCCAGCACGGCATCAAGGTGGTGCACGATCTGGAAAACGTCGGCCAGAACCTGCACGACCATATGGACGTCGACGTCGTCGCCGAACTCAACGGGCCGCACGGCATCGACCGCTACAAGAAGAAGCGCTGGCAGGCCGTCGCCGGTCTCGAATACGCGCTGTTCGGCAAAGGACCGGTTGCCTCCAACATCGTCGAGGCCGGTGGTTTCTGGTGGGGCGACCGCACCGAGAAGACACCCGACATCCAGTTCCACTTCCTGCCCGGCGCCGGCGTCGAGGAAGGCATCGGCTCGGTTCCCGGCGGCAACGGCTGCACGCTGAACTCCTACCATGTGCGGCCGCGTTCGCGCGGCAGTGTGGCGCTGCGCTCGGCGGATCTGCGCGATGCGCCGATGATCGATCCCAATCCCTTCGCCGAGCGCTACGACCTGGAACGCGCCATCGACGGCATCGAGATCAGCCGCGAGATTCTCTCGCAGCCGGCCTTTGCCAAATATATCAGCCGCGAACACCTGCCGGGTGCGGGATGCCAAGGCCGCGCGGCGCTCGAAGCCTTTGCCCGTGAGCATGGCCGCAGCGCCTACCATCCGGTCGGCACCTGCCGCATGGGCGGCGATGCGGGCAGCGTCGTCGATCCGGAGCTGCGTGTGCGCGGGCTGCAAGGCTTGCGCGTCTGCGACAGCTCGGTCATGCCGCGGATCGTGTCGTCGAACACCAACGCAGCGGTGATCATGATCGCCGAGAAGGCGGCGGATATGATCATCGGCAAGACACCAGCGGCATAGCTCACTCGTCCTCGAACATCTCGCGTGGCGGAAAATCCGCGCGGCTGTAGTCGACGACGATGAACTTGCCGCCCTGGTAGCGCTCGACCACCGGGTTGTCGGTCACCTTGCCGCGCACACGCTCGGCCTGGCCGTCGGAACTGTCCTGCGGCGTCCAGCCGAGCTTCTTGCGGGCATCCTTTCGCCAGAAGCCGCGGCTGTTGTTGGACTGGCCCCAGATCACGGAATAATCGACGCGCTCCGCTTCAGCGCAACGTGCGATCAGGCGCACGAAATCGTCATGCGATATCCAGGTCGAGAGAATGCGCTCGTCGGGCACTTCCGGCAGCACGGAACCGATGCGGATCAGCACGCTCTCCACCGCATGCTTGTCGAAATAGAGCCGCGCCAGCATCTCGCCATAGGCCTTGGACAGGCCGTAATAGCCGTCCGGCCTGAGCAGGCAATCCTGGTCGAGAATCTCGGTCCGCTCGTAGAGGCCGACCGCATGCACCGAGGACGGGAACACGACGCGCGCTTTCTCCCGGCGCGCCGCCTCGTAGATGTGGTAGGCGCCGCGGATATTTGGGCCGAGCACGGTCTCGAAGGGTTGCTCGGTGGAGATGCCGCCGAAATGCAGGATCAGGCCGCAGCCCTCGGCTAGTTCATCCACCGCCTTCTGGTCCTCGAGATCGGCCAGGGTGAAGCTTGCCCTGTCCGGCAACGGGATCGCCAAGGGCGCGACATCGGTGAGCCGCAACGTCCAGCCCAGTGAAGCCAGCCTGGCCGAGAGCAGCCTTCCGATCGTGCCGGACGCCCCGGTCAACAACACAGGCTTTGTGGAAAGCATCATGCCCTGCCCTTTCCCGGTCGCTACGCCGATACTTGCGCGCACCCGCCAAGGACCGCGCAGATCGCCTTCGGCACGGCCATTGAAAATCTCATCATATCACCAGACAAATTGTGCCTTGCCAGCAAATGCGGTTCGTTTATTGCTTGGCGACGATGAAACGTTCCTTTGGCCTTCCCCCGCAGATCAGCCGCACTGCGCAGGTGGCGGACTGGTTTGCGCGCGAAATACGTGCCGGTCACTTGACGAGCGGCGAAAAACTGCCGACCGAGCAGGAGTTGATCGCGCAATTCGGCGTGAGCCGCACGGTGATCCGCGAAGCCATGGCCTCGCTGCGCTCGGAAGGGCTTGTTGTCAGCCGCCAGGGGGCGGGCGTGTTCGTCGCCGATCATCAGGCCGCCACCACCTTCCGCATCATCTCCGACGAGCTCACCTCGCTGACCGAAGTGCAGAACGTGCTGCAACTTCGGCTGGCGGTGGAACAGGAAGCCGCCGGCATCGCCGCCGAGAAGCGCGGCGACGACGATCTTGCCCGCATGCGCGACTGCCTCGATGCCATCGACGCCTCGATCGCGGCGGGCGAGAGCGCCATCGAGCCGGATTTCGCCTTCCACCGGGCGATCGCGTCCGCCACCGGCAACCCCTATTTCGAACGCTTCATGCATTTCCTCGGACCCGTCATCATTCCGCGCCAGCTGATGCGCCCGCGCGACGAAACGCCGGAGCAGCGGCGGCTGTATCTGGAGCAGGTCCAGACGGAGCACCGCCGCATCTACCAGGCCATCGAGCGGCAGAATGTCGAAGCCGCCCGCTTCACCTTGCGCGAGCATCTGGAAGCGGGCCGCGAGCGCTATCGCCGCATGGTCGACGGTCCGGCAAGGCGGTAACACAGGCTCCATCGGACCTAAGCCATCTCGGCCACCGGCATCTTGCAGACCTGCATAAGGGCGGCAAGCTGGCGTTCCTCATCCGCTGTCAGGTCGAGCAGCGGCGAGCGGACCGGTCCGCAGTCGATGCCGGCAATGCGCGCACCCGCCTTGACGATCGACACGGCATAACCGGCGCGCCGGTTGCGGATGGCTAGATAGGGCAGAAAGAACGAGCGGATGAGATCGTCGACCTCGGCCTTGCGGCCTGCCCGCAAGGCGTTGAAGAAACGCAGCGCGACCTCGGGCGCGAAATTGTAGATGGCCGACGAATAGGTCGTCATGCCGATCGCCGCCGCCGCGCTGGCATGGACCTCGGCCGTCGGCATGCCGCCGATGAAGACCAGCCGGTCGCCCATGCGATAGCGCGCGGCGGTGAGCAGCTCGATGTCGCCGACGCCGTCCTTCAAGCCGATCAAGTTAGGGCAATCCTGCGCCACGCGCTCGAGCGTCTCGGGCGTCAGAATGGCATTGTCGCGGTTGTAGGCGATCACGCCGATGCCGACCGCGCGGCAGATGGCCGTGAGATGGCGGCGCAGGCCCTCCTGCTCGGACCTGACCAGATAGGGCGGCAGCACCAGCAGGCCATCGGCGCCATTGGCCTCGGCCGCCTTGGCGAACTCCACCGCCATATGCGTGCCATAGCCGACGCCGGCGAGCAGCGGCAGGGTCTTGGGCACTTCGTGCGAGGCCGAGCGCACGACGCGTTTGTACTCCTCGAGCGTCAGCGAAAAGAACTCGCCGGTGCCGCCGGCGGCAAAAAGCCCACTCGCTCCGGCGGCGCCCTGAGCGGCGACATGGGCGCGATAGCCGTCTTCGTTGAAGGCGCCGTTCCGGTCGAAGAAAGTCAGCGGAAAGGACAGCAGTCCGCGGCCAAGGGACTTCATCAGTTCGGTCGGAGAGAAGGTCAAGGCGTTTGCTCCATGTAAGGGCCGGCGGATGGGTGTCGAGCCGGCTGGGGATTGTTCTGGCGGTGACTATCGCGGCTTCATGCGGGGCCGGGCCGCACTTGCGCCGCGGCGGCGTCGATCGCCTTGCGGCCGAGGCCCGACTTTACGATACGGATCAACTCCTCCTCGCTGGTATCGGCTGTCGAGGCGTCGAGCGCGATCTCGCCCGAATGCAGGAAGTTGATGCGGTCGCAGACCTCGAAGATCTGGTTGTAGTTGTGCACGATGAGGATCACCGAGACCTGGCGCTGCTGGCGCAGGTTCTGGATGAGACCCAGCACATGCGCGCTCTCGCGTACGCCGAGCGCGGCCAGCGGCTCGTCGAGCACCAGGATTTTCGGCGACGAATAGATCGAGCGGGCCACCGCGATGCACTGGCGCTGGCCGCCGGACAGAAGGTCGACGGTGCTGTTGACGGAGGGGATCGAGATGCCCAGCGTGTCGAGATAGAGCTGCGCCTGCTCGCGCATCTTCCTGTTGTCGAGCAGGTTCAGTCCGAGCACGCGCTTGTGGTACTCGCGTCCCAGGAACATGTTGTGGAAGACGCTGAGGTCACCGATCAGCGCCAGGTCCTGGTAGACGGTCTCGATGCCATGCGCGCGGGCGTCGCGCGGCGAGGCGAACCGCACCTCCTTGCCTTGTGAGACGATCGTGCCGGTATCGGGCTGGTGGAAGCCGGACAGGATCTTGATCAGGGTCGACTTGCCGGCGCCATTGTCGCCGACCAGGGCCAGCACTTCGCCCTGGCGCAGCCTGATCGAGACGTCGACCAGCGCAGTGACGGCCCCAAAACTCTTGGAGATGTTGGTCATCTCCAGCACGACAGGCGCATCGGGCGCCAGCGGCGGAATAGTTTGCGTGTTCATACGCGCCTCCGTGTGCGCAGGCGGTCGACCTGGATAGAGAGGATCATGGCGGCGATGATTGCCGCGCCGAGATAGATGTCGGAGACGGTCGCCTGGGCGCCGATCATGACCAGCCCGTTGTTGAGCGACGCGACAACGAAGGCGCCGATCAGCGCGCCGATCACGGTGCCCGAGCCGCCCAGCAGGGACGTGCCGCCGATGACCGCCGCCGCGATCGCCTGCAACGTCAGGAACGGACTGCCGGCCTGCGGGTCGGCCGAGGTGAATTGCGCCGTGTTGATGATGCCGGCAAAGGCGGCGCAGCCGCCGGCGATCATGAAATTGTAGATCTTCATCCGGTCCGTGCGCACGCCGATCTCGCGCGCGCCGATGATGTTGCTTCCGGTCGCAATCGTGTGCAGGCCGAAGGTGGTGCGGTTGAGCACCAGGGCCAGCACCAGCACGACCAGCAGCGCCCACAGGAAGGGTGTGAAAGCGGTGACGCTGTGCCAGGACAAAAGCGCATCTGTCGGCTGGTAGAGGCTCTGGCCGAAGATCGCGTTGAAAGGCTGCTCGACCGGTGCCACGATCGGCTGGCTGTTGTAGATCGACACCACGACGCCTTGCAGGAAGAACAGTGTTCCGACGGTGGTGATCAGGGACGGCACCTTGAAGCGCACGGTGACGATGCCGTTGATGGCGCCGACGAGGATGCCGATCAGCACACCGATCACCGCACCGACGGCCAAAGGCACCCCGTAGGTCACCGACAGCAGCGCCATGGTGTAGGGCGCGATGGAGAAGATGGCGCTGAGCGACAGGTCGATCTCGCCGGTGATCATCAGCATGACTTCGGCCGTGGCGATCAAGCCCAGCCGGCCGGTGTCGCGCAGCACCACGCTCATGAACGAGGGCGAAAGGAAACCTCCGTCGCTGCCGAGCTGGAAATAGATCACCAGCACGATGGCGACGACGGCGATGCTGGCCTCGCGGTACCGCGACAACAGGATGAGCAGCTGCTCCCGCATTGTCCGGGGGACCTTGACGCCAACGGCGTTTTTCTTCGCTGGCTGTATTGCGGTGGGCGGCAAGCTTGTCTTCCTGGTTCGATGCGAGGCAAGTTCATCGGTAGCGGGCTATGTATCCGCGGCCGATGCCGTCGCCACCCCATCGCGAGATGACATGGCGTGGGCGGTAGCAGAGAGCCGTTAGGGTTCAGGTCGGCTCGGCGTCGCTGCGTCCCTCGAAGCGCGTCTTACCGACGTAGGCGTCGACATTGTCCTTGGTCACATAGGCCTGGCTGGTGTCGCTGTTGGCCGGGCCGACGAGACCGCCGGAGAGCTTGTAGAGATACATCTGCTGCACCGGCAGGAAGCCCTGCAGATAGGCCTGCTGGTCGGTGGTGAAGTTGACGTCGCCCGACTTGATGAAGTCCAGCGTCTGCGGAAACAGGTCGAAGCCGGCGACCGCGCCGCCGCCCTTCACCAGGCCGTATTTGTTGGAGATGAAGCCGCAGGCATAGGTGTCGGAACCGCCGGTGCCGAACATGCCGTTCACGTTCTTGTGGCTGAGATAATAGCTTTCGACGCGCGAGATTTCCGTTGCCGGATCCGGGCCGGTGTTGACGACGTCGTAAGTGACGCCGCTGTTGGAGTCCTTGATCGCCTGGATATAGCCGTCGAGGCGCGGCTGAGTGTTGAGCGAGCCAGGCACGCCGATCGACAGCATGACGTGGCCGCCTTTGGGGATCAGCTTCAGCCATTTCAGCGCCGAGTTGTAGCCCGACTGGTAGAGCGGCTGGCCGACATAGGAAAGCCGCTTGTTCGGACTGCCGACCGGCACGTCGGCATTGAAGGCGACCACCGGGATGCCGGCCTGAGCCGCCATTTCGGTGGCGGCGTCGAAAGCCGTCGGATCGACCAGGCACACCGCGATGCCGTCCGACTTCTGCGCGATAGCCGTCTGCATGGCGCTGACCATTTCGGAGACGACGTTCTTCTGCGAACCCGACCACTGGTAGCTGCAGCCGAAGGCGGCGCAGGCGTCCTGGATGCCATAGACAGTCGGCGTGAAGAACTGGTCCAGCGTCACATGGCAGACGAAATGGAATTTGTAGGGCTTCTTCGGCAGCCCAGCCGATGAATCAGCTGCTTTTGCCGCGCTGATGCCCGCCAGTCCCCCGGCAAGGCCGGCGGCGCCGAGGCCGAGCTTGCCGGCCAGCGCGAAGGCGCCGCGCCGGCTCATCGCGGCGTTCGCCAAGTCCATGTGGTTCTTCGTTTCGTCGTTCACTGCTTCCTCCCTTTTGCGGGCTTACCCGCTTGTGTGTCATGTGGTTACATTGTTATATGACAAGTTGGGTGTCAATGGCCTTTCGACGCGGATCGATGGCGGGCTCTCGGGCGAAATCGCCGCCGGCAAGGGATAAAAACAGGGATCAAGGGAAGCAAAGATGGCTGAAATCGAGTTCAGGACTGTTGCGAAGAACGGGCTCGAGGTGACGACGATCGGACTCGGTGGCACGGGGCTCGGCAACATGTATCGCGCCGTCGATACAGATGCCGCGGTCAACACAGTGCACGCGGCCTATGACGGCGGCATCCGTTATTTCGACACCGCCCCGGTCTACGGCTTCGGGGTCAGCGAGACGCGGCTGGGCCTTGCGATCCAATCGCTACCCCGCGCCGACATCGTCATCTCATCCAAGATCGGCTACGACCTTGTGCCGATCCCGCCCGAGGAGCTGAAGCCTGCGCTGTGGGACCAGCCGGGCTCCTTCCGCGCCGAGTTCGATTATTCGCGCGATGCCGTGATGCGTTCGCTCGAAAGCACGCTGAAGCGGCTCGGCACCGACTATGTCGACATGGTCTCGATCCATGATCCGGACGAGGCAATCCATTTCGGCCCCGGCGAGGACCCCTACGCCAGGAGCCGTTTTCGCGAGGCCATGGACGGCGCCTATCCCGCGCTCGACGAGCTACGGTCGCAGGGCGTCATCAAGGCGGTCGGCGTCGGCATCAACCAGTGGCAGATGCTGTCTGATTTCGTCATCGCAGGGGAATTCGACTATTTCCTGCTCGCCGGCCGCTACACACTGCTCGAGCAGGAACCACTGGCGACCTTGCTGCCACTCTGCGAGCAGCGCGGCACCAGGATCATCATAGGCGGTCCTTACAATTCGGGCATCCTGGCGACGGGGGCGGTCAAGGGCGCGACCTTCAACACCCGGCCGGCGCCCGAACCGGCGCTGG
>NZ_RZSA01000510.1:0-4731 GCF_003998075.1 Mesorhizobium sp. M2A.F.Ca.ET.037.01.1.1
TTGTAATGGAGCGGGGCGGCAGCCAGCACGTTCACCCGTTCCGTCTTCGTCCACGGGCGGTTCTCTTTGCGCCGATCCTTTGCGATCCTTGCCTTTTCGAGCTCGAGGCAAGGATTGGACGTGACCAGCCCATACTCCTTGCCGTGTTTGAAGGCCGAAGAGAGCATGGCCATCATGTGGTTGGTGAACGCGCCGCGGCGCTTCTTGACGGTCTTGTCGCGCAGCTTCGCCATGAATGCGGTGTCGATCAAAGCCAGGGGTGTCCCCGCGATTGGCTTCAGATGGTCCATGTACTTTTGATAGTCGGACTGCGTGCGCGGAGCGAGATCGGTAAATTTGGGGGATTTCTTGTAGCTTTCGAGCAGCGCCCCGAGCGTTCCGGACTGCGCCATCTTTGGGGCATGCAGCTTGTCCAGACGATCGACCTCGGCGGCTAAGGCCTGGCCGGTCAGTTTCGGGTCGATCGGCGTCCCGCTCTTGCGGTGATAGACGCGCTCGATGCCGAGCCGGTCCTTGTAGCGTTTGAGCCCTGTGATCTTAATCCTCATCGAGCAACCCCAGCCATTCGTCTCCCGTGGCCGGCTCCGATTGGTTCCGGCTGTCCAGCCACCTGTCAAGCGCGCGCACGTCATACCGCACCAGGGCGCCGATCCTGGTCGGCGCCACTTGGACATGCATCTTCAACCATTCGACCGATTTGCCGCCGCAATATTCGGCAGCCTCGGCGGGTGAGAGCATTCTTTTGGACGGCAATGGCACTGCGCGCTGTCCCCGTTCAACCAGCTCGCACGGCAATGCCGAGATAGCGCTGGAGGCGCTCGACGAAAGCGAGCTCCGCCTTCATCGCGCCCCAGGGCACAATCGCGCCGACCAGCTTTGGCTGAGGCAGCGCCACGCGCGGCAGGCAGGCGCTGCGGGAGCTGGCGCCGAACAGGGCAGTGGCCTCCGCGACCAGCATGCGATCGTCCATTTCGCGGATTTGGCGAGCGTATTGAGACACGGCGTTGATGTCGGGCAGCCCGGCCGCCTGGTAGATCGCGACGTCGATGCTGCGCTTGACCGAGGCCAGCGCCCTGTGCGCCAGACGTTCGACGAAGTCTGCGGCTTCCAGTCCGGCCTCGGTGGCCAGCCGGGCAATATGATGCTGGATGAGGTCCACTGTCGGCCTGGTGATGTCGCCCAGCGCGTATTCGTGCCCGTCATGCAGGAGGAAATAGCCCGCGGCGACGCCATCGCCGGTCTCCCGGTAAAGTGCATCGGCACCCATCACCGAATGCTGGGCCACCGAATAGGCGGGACAACGGTAGAGCCCGTTGAACCGCGCGAGCTTGGACAGCGTGTTGGCCATGTCGGCGAAGCTGATGTCGGATGGTTTGGGATCGACCAGGTCGAAAGCGGATCCGTCCGGCTTGAAGGTCGGGATCACCGTCGCCGTGCGGACTCGGCTTGCTTGCTCCGGCATCATTGCGTCACCTGCGGCATGGCGGACTCCACCGCTTTCAGGACGCTGGTCCGGATAGCGGGGAAGATCGGCAAGGACTCCAGATAGCTCGACAGCACCGCCATGCAGCGTTCCCGCTGACCGGACCAAGGGTCGAGCAGGAGGGCGCCCCTGGCGGCACAATATTCGCCCCACGCCTGGACAAGTCCGCGCGTCGGTTCGGCGTCTGCCGGAAGCGGCAGACGGTTAGGCGCGGCATGCCTGGCCTTATCGATCATGTCCTCGAGCAGATCGGGGCGGACGGTCAGCTGCTTTGTGCTCGCCAGCGCCGCGAGCGTCGCGGCATCGTCGCGGAATTCCACGATCTCGGCGCTCGTGAAGCCGGCGCGGACTAGGTCTTCTATCTTCACCCCGCCGCAGACGGCGAATAGGTCGCGCATGGCCTCGGCCATTTCGAGGCAGCGCGGATGGGTTTCAAAAAAAGCTTCCGGGAAGCTCGGCCGGCTGTGCGACGGGTGTCTGCTGATTTGCTGCAATGTCGATTCTCCTTGGGTGCGTTAGAAGGCGCCGAGCGTGACAGCGGCGCAGAACAGGAGAGCGGCCAAGAAGGCAACGTGTGGAAGCCTGTTCGCGAGCGCTCCAGCCCTGTGATAGCTTGCCGAACGCGAGGCAGATGGCAGGGGGACTAGATGAGGAATCTCGTTTGGGTTGCGGCGCTGTTTTGGTGCGCCGTCTCGGGACAAGCACTCGCGTACAGCGACAAGCAGATGGCAGTGATGTCTCATCTCGGGCAGGCGATTGCCGGGACAAAGATCTGTTCGAAGCTGGAGATCAGCGAAGGCGAAGTCGCCGTGATGATCACCGCCTACAAAGTCGACCTCGGCGATCCCACCGTCGCGGCCGTTATTCGAAACAAGGTCGACGAGACCGTCAGCGCGTGGGCCGGAAAGGGGGAAGACATGGCGTGTGCAGGGGCGCTCATCCTCTACGGCCCTAGCGGTTCCAACGTTCCAGGATTGCTGCGCATCAAGGACTGATTTCATCTACCTACTCCGATGCGCTTATGGTAGGTAACACCTACCTACTTTGTCAAGCGGAGTAGGTTAGCGTTGCTGCTACGCCCCTGTGGAATGACGGGCGGCCAAGAGCAGGTTTGTACTTGTTTTGTTCTCAACCCTGAGTCACACTGCCGCGGCAAAGGAGGCAGTGTTGCTGACGTATTTTGTTGTCCAGAGTTTCAACTTCACGCCGAGGGGAGCCGTCACCGCCGGAAAGGCGGTGGAGGTGCAAGATGCCGAGCATGCGTTGCGACTCGCTGAGAAACTGGCGGGCTGCTCGGCCGGGGTGGTGGCGTTCAGCCGGAAGGGTGACCCTTCAAGTGGGGAGTTCGACGACGCCGTTATTCTTTATGCTAACGGGATTGTTCCGCTGCTTGAGACGGAAGTGTCGATGGCATCCTAAGGGTTCGAAACAAACTGCGCCTCCATCTCGTCGTCGCCCAGCCCTCCTATCATCATCGCCAGCAATGTCGCACTGCGGTCCCCCGAAGCGGCTGCAGGTCGAGCCGATCTAAATGAAGCAGCCCTCCTGAGTCCGTGCTATGTCAGAGAGTGAAGGAGGGGCAGATGAGCGAGACCCGCAAGCTTGCGGCGATCCTGGCCGCCGATGTCGTCGGATACAGCCGACTGGCTGGTTTGGACGAAGATCGGACTCTCGCGCGCCTCCGGGCACTCCGCAGCGACCTGGTTGATCCTACCATCGCGGTACACATCGGACGCGTGGTGAAACGTACCGGTGACGGAGCCCTTGTCGAGTTCCGCAGCGTGGTCGATGCTGTCCGATGCGCCATCGAGGTGCAGAACGCCATGCTCGAACGCAACGCCGGGGTGCCGCCTGATCGACGTATCGCGTTTCGCATAGGAATACATGTTGGCGATGTAGTCGAGGAGAGCGACGGCGACCTGATGGGCGACGGTGTCAACATTGCTGCCCGTCTGCAAGGTATTGCCCAACCTAATGGTATTTGCCTATCGGGTGCGGCATATGAACAGGTACGCGACAAGCTCAAAGTTAATTTCGAGGATATCGGCGACCAGGAACTCAAAAACATTGCACGGCCGGTGCGAGCCTATCGCGTGACCTTAAACAGTGGCGCCGAAAAAGAGCCGACAGTGCCCGACCTCTCCGGTGGAAAACTGGCGCTGCCCGACAAGCCGTCGATTGCTGTCCTGCCGTTCCAGAACATGAGCGGTGACCCCGAACAGGAATACTTTGGCGACGGCGTCGCTGAGGACATCATTACCGCCTTGTCCAAGCTGCGGGGCTTCTTCGTTATCGCTCGCAATTCGACCTTCGCGTACAAAGGCAAGGCGCCGGATATCCGTCAGGTCGCGCGAGAGCTTGGTGTTCGCTACATACTGGAAGGCAGCGTTCGCAAGGCTGGCGAGCGGGTACGGGTAACTGGGCAGCTCGTCGATGCCGCCAGCGGCAACCACATCTGGGCAGAGCGCTACGACCGCCCCGCCTCTGATATTTTCGCCGTGCAGGACGAGATCACTCACAGCGTTGTCGCGGCGATCGAGCCGCAGATTTACGCGGCTGAACGTCTTCGCCTTCAAAGTAGGACGCCGGAGAGTCTCGATGCATGGGGCTGCGTTGTCCGAGCAATGCCTTATATCTGGTTATGGGCTATTCAAGATGAGGACACTGGCATCAACCTCCTGACGCGAGCGATTGAGCTTGATCCCCACTACGCTCGCGCCCACAGCCTGCTCGCGTGGACCTTCGCCACCCGTGTAGTCTCAGGCAATTTGGAATTTGAGCCAGGCATTTCCCATGCCCTCACGCTCGCTCAGCGTGCGATAGACCTCGATCCCGACGACGCATGGGCCCATTTTGCGGCGGGCTACGTATTCGCGATGTCGAGACGATTTGGGCCGGCGGTGGAGGAACTGAACGAGGCACTGCAACGCAACCCCAACTTTGTATTCGTCCACATAATCTCGGGAGCAGCGTACGGCTATGCGGGGCTTGCTGAAGATGGCCTCCGCCAGCTCGAAATTGCGCGACGATTGAGTCCCCTGGACCAAACCCAAGCAGCCAATCTTTCGGTCGAAGGTCTTTGCCATCTGGTCGCCGGCCGCCACGCCGAAGCGGTAAGAGCTGAACGTCGGGCCGTGCTGATGAGACCAAACTTTGGAACCGCCTGGCGCACGCTCACAGCAGCCGCAGGACTGGCCGGTGATCTGGAAATCGCACGCCAAGGACTCGTCGAATGCAAACGTCTACAG
>NZ_RZSA01000511.1:0-4730 GCF_003998075.1 Mesorhizobium sp. M2A.F.Ca.ET.037.01.1.1
CCCCCGGTGCGGCCGCCGATAGGGACACGGAACTGACCGCCGCCACCCAATCCGCCGCCACCGCCGCTGTCGCTGCGCTCGTCCTCGATGTTGTCGCTCTGACGACGGCCTCTCCAAAGCATGGCAACTCCTCGCAATGCGAATGTCCTGGAGGGGCTGGCCGGCGACCGCCCCGTGCTGACAACTATCGCAACGGCCAGCCCAAGTCACAGAATTTTTCGCGCCCAAAAAATGCGCGGGCCGGAGGAAACTCCGATCGGCCGGTTATTTCCACTCCCGATAAACCGGCTGAAAACCTCAGCTTTTCTGCTTGGCGCCGGCGCTTTTGCCGTCCGAGCTTTTCGACCGTTCCTCGAAACGCGCCGCGCCCTTCTTCAGCGGATGGCCGGTCTCTGCCTCGGTCTTGCCTTCGTCGCCGGCGGCCGCCTGCCGCAATCCCCTGGCTGCCTGCTCTCCCTTGGCGGTCGGTGCCTGTTCGATGCCCATTGCTTCCTCCCTAAGCGCGATAATCGCGCGATGTGGGAGGTAATGCGGCCGGGGTGCGTAGGTTCCGCGTCAACACGCGCGATGGGAACCGGGGAGCTAAGCCTGGCGGTGAGTCATCGCTCGGCGGAAAGCATCCAGCGTTTCGGCGCTGACATGGTGCTCGATGCCTTCGGCGTCGATGCGCGCCGTCTCAGCGCTGACGCCCAGCGAGCGCAGGAAGGCTTCCACCGTCTGGTGGCGGATGCGGCTTTCCTCCGCGACCTTGCGGCCGGTCTCGGTCAGGAACACGCCGCGATAGGGCTTTCGCGAGACCAGCCCGTCGGCGCAGAGCCTGGTCAGCATCTTGGCAACCGTCGGCTGCGCGACGCCGAGCCTTGCCGCGATATCCACCTGCCGCGCCTCGTTGCCATCCTCGATCAGATCGGCGATCAGCTCGACATAGTCTTCGACCAGCGCGCTGCGGCGCGCCTGGCGCTGCTGCCGGAATCCTTCCGAATGGATTTCGGCATCGGGAAGCGGCTCCTCGCGTCGAACTGGTTTGTTCCTAAGCGCCAATATGCGCTCCTCCTGAATCGGGATCGCATCCATAGCACGAAACCCCTGATGGCCCGGCCGTTTATTTGCATTCCCGCGCGGGCGCAACCGGCGTTTCCGCCGCCCGCCCTGGAACTTGCTCCCGCGATCACGAAAGCATGATCAATGAAATATAGCATATTGCATAATGTTGAGCTGTGGCATAGATAGGAGGCACGTTCGATAATTCTAGCGGAAATCCCATGTCCGATGCCGATGCAGTAACCGTAGCCCGACCCGCATGGCGATTCGACAGGCCGGACGACGAGCAGCCCAGCCTGCGCGAGGTGAACGCCTCGATCGCGGTGCCGCGGACCGGCGTCTGGTTCCGCCGCCTGTTCGCTTTCATGGGTCCTGGCTACATGGTTTCGGTCGGCTATATGGACCCGGGCAACTGGGCGACGGACCTCGCCGGTGGCGCCCAGTTCGGGTACACGCTGCTTTTCGTCATAATGCTGTCGAACCTGATGGCGATCCTGCTGCAGGCGCTGGCCGCGCGCCTCGGCATCGCCGCCGGCCGCGACCTCGCCCAGGCTTGCCGCGCCTATTATCCGCGCCCCGTCAATCTGATGCTCTGGATCGCCTGCGAGCTGGCGATCATCGCCTGCGACCTCGCCGCGGTCATCGGCACGGCGATCGCGCTGCAGCTTCTGTTCGGAATTCCGTTGATCGGCGGCGCCATCCTCACCGCGCTCGACGCCTTTCTGGTGCTGCTGCTGATGAACAGGGGCTTCCGCTATCTCGAGGCCTTCGTCGTCGCGCTGCTGATCATCATCTTCGGCTGCTTTGCCATCCAGATCTTCGTCGCCGCACCGCCGGCCGGCACGATCCTGCATTCGATGTTCGTGCCGTCGTCTGAGATCGTCACCAATCCGGCGATGCTCTACATCGCCATCGGCATCATCGGCGCCACGGTCATGCCACATAACCTCTATCTGCATTCCTCGATCGTGCAGACCCGCGCCTATGAGCGCACCGAGACCGGCAAGCGTGACGCCATCAAATGGGCGACGACGGATTCGACCATCGCGCTGATCCTGGCGCTGTTCGTCAACGCTTCGATCCTGATCGTCGCGGCAGTCGCCTTCCACAACACCGGGCATCAGGACGTTGCCGAGATCGGCCAGGCCTTCGAGCTGCTGTCGCCGCTGCTGGGCCTCAGCATCGCCTCGATCCTGTTCGCCGTCGCGCTGCTCGCCTCCGGCCTCAACTCGACGGTCACCGCGACACTTGCCGGCCAGATCGTGATGGAAGGTTTTCTGCGCTTGCGCATTCCGCAATGGGCGCGGCGCCTGTTGACGCGCGGCATCGCCATCGTCCCCGTCGTTGTCGTCACCGCGCTCTATGGCGAAAAGGGCACGGCCGAGTTGCTGGTCTTCAGCCAGGTGGTGCTCTCGATGCAACTGCCCTTCGCGGTCATCCCGCTGGTGCAGTTCGTGTCGGACAGGAAGAAGATGGGCAGTTTCGCCATACCGCGCGGCCTTGCGGCGCTGGCCTGGGTGGTGGCGGCCGTCATCCTCGTTCTCAACTTCAAGCTGCTCTACGATACCTTCGCCGGCTGATCGCGACATTCCAGCCGGACGCGCTATCTTGGCGCTATGGTCAAACCGGACGAAGCTCGCAGATTCTACGCCAGGCTAATGGCCGCGCAGGCCCGCTCGGCCGATCCGCGCATCGAGGAGGTGTTCGCCTCGGTGCCGCGCGAGGCCTTTCTCGGCCCGGGACCGTGGACCGTCTTTGCCGGAGAAGGCCGGTTCGAGACGCCGAGCGCCGACCCAAGCTATATCTATCAGAACGTGCTCGTCGTGCTCGATGCCGACAAGGGCATTAACAATGGCGAGCCGCTGCTGCATGCCATGTGGCTCGGCAAGGTCGAGCCGAAGCCTGGCGAGGCCGTCACCCATATCGGCGCCGGCACCGGATATTATACGGCGCTGCTGTCTAAGCTGGTCGAGCCGGGCGGCAGCGTCACCGCCTTCGAGATCGAGGCCGATCTTGCCGCGCGCGCCAACGCGAACCTTGCGGCTTACGACAATGTCGAAATCGTCCAGGCCGACGCCGTCGCCAATCCGCTGCCGCTATCCGACATCATCTATGTCAATGCCGGCGTCGTCGCCCCGCCCGCCGCATGGTTGGGAGCGCTGAAGCCTGGCGGCCGCATGATCTTCCCCTGGCGCCCGTCCGAAACCGTCGGCCTCGCGGTCCTCATAACCCGCCTGGAAAATGGCTTCGCGTGCCGGCCCTTCATGGGCTCCTGGTTCATTCCTTGCGTCGGCGCCTCCGCCGTCGAGCCAGGCGCGAAAATACCGACCCGCGAGCGCGCCGCGCGCACCCGCTCGATCTGGGTTAGGGAAGACAAGGCGCCCGACCGCACCGCCACCGCCGTTTTCGGCGATGTCTGGTTCTCGTCACGCACCATTCGCGCTGACAACGCGCGGTAGAAATTCGCGGGGCCGTGTCGGAAAGCGGCCTTGCCGTTCGTCCTTAGCTCGAAATCCCGCCGTGACGGGCGCGGACCAGCCAAAAGGAGAAAGACTATGCGCAAGATCATCGCCGCCACCTTCGTCAGCCTCGACGGTATCATGCAGGCGCCGGGCGGACCGGAAGAGGACCCGGTCGGCGGCTTCGAATTCGGCGGCTGGACGTTCCACTACTTCGACGAGGTCGCGGGCACGGCAATGGAGGAACTGTTCTCCAAACCCTTCGACCTGCTGCTCGGCCGCAGAACCTACGACATCTTCGCCGCCTACTGGCCGTATCAGAAAGATTCGATCGCGGATGTTTTCAACCCGACGACCAAATATGTGGCGACGCATCGGCCCGATTCTCTGACTTGGGAGAACACCCAGTCGCTCGGGCCCGATATCGTTGCCAGCGTTAAGGAGATCAAGCAGGAAGACGGGCCCGACCTGCTCATCCAGGGCTCCGGCGATCTGATCCAGACCTTGCTCGCCAACGGGCTGATCGACGAGATCCGGCTGATGATCTTCCCGTTGCTGCTGGGCAAGGGCAAGCGGCTGTTTGGCGACAACGCGATGCCGGCCGCCTTCAAGCTCGTCAAATCGCAGGCTACGACCACCGGCGTCATCATGGCGACCTATGAGCGCGCGGGCGAAATCCGCACAGGATCGTTTGCCCAGCAGGAGCCTTCGCAAGCCGAGCTCGAGCGGCGCAGGACCTGGAAGTAGCAATGGATGCGGGCGGGGCCGGCCTCGCCGCCGCCTCGCCCGCGACCGATGCCTTTTCCAGAGCCACGAGCCATTCGACGCCATCACAAGGGGCCTGCCGATGATACCCACCATTACCGCCTTCCAACGATCGCCCGATGGCGGCAGGGGGCTGGCGCGCGACATGCAAGTCCGCTGGGCACTCGAGGAAGTCGGACAAGCTTACGACGTTCGTCTCGTCTCATTCACCGCGATGAAGCAGCCGGCGCATCTCGCGCTCAACCCTTTCGGCAGTATCCCGACCTACGAAGAAGGCAATCTCGCTCTGTTCGAGTCAGGCGCGATCGTCCTCCACATCGCGGTGCGTCACGCGGGCCTGTTGCCCGACGACGCGAACGCCCGGGCGCGCGCGGTCGCCTGGATGTTTGCCGCGTACAGCACGGTGGAGCCGCCGATCCTCGAGCGCGCAACCGCCGTGATCCTGGAGCACGATGCGTCGTGGCA
>NZ_RZSA01000512.1:0-4721 GCF_003998075.1 Mesorhizobium sp. M2A.F.Ca.ET.037.01.1.1
ACGCTGGCCAAGCAACTGGTTCTGCAAAACATCAATCTTTCGGTACCGAAGGGATCGTTTGTCTCCCTCATCGGCCCTTCCGGTTGCGGCAAGAGCACCTTGCTCAAGATTCTGGCCGGGCTCGTCGATCCGACAAGCGGCAGCGTTTCGATCGCTGGGGTTTCGCCAGTCGAGGCGGCGCGCAAGCGCATGATCGGCCTCGTCTTCCAGGAGGCCAACCTGCTTCCCTGGAAGAATGCCGTCGACAACGCATCGATGCTGCTCGGCATTGCAGACAAGTCGCTCTCGCGTGCGGAGTTGCGGGCACGCGGCCAGGAGATGCTGGAACTGGTGGGGTTGGGGGACAGCGCCCACAAGCGACCCAATGAATTGTCCGGCGGCATGCGCCAGCGGGTCGCCATCGCGCGGGCGCTCGCGCTCGATCCGGCGGTGCTGCTGATGGATGAGCCGTTCGGCGCCCTCGACGCCATTACCCGCGACCAGATGGGCCAGTCGCTCCTGGAGATATGGCAGCGTACCGGCAAGACGATCGTGCTCGTCACCCACTCCATCGACGAGGCCATTCATCTGTCCCGCCATGTCCACGTGCTGGGCATCAAGCCGGGGCGGATCACCGAAAGCCTCGACATCGGGCTGGCCTATCCGCGCGATCTGTCGGTGACGGAAGATCCCGAGTTCGTCAGGCTGGTGGTTCAACTGCGCACCATGCTGCGCGCCAGCCATCAACCGGGAGGCGCGTCATGAGCGATCAACCCATCACCAATCTCTCGGAGTCGCGGGTTGCCTCAAGCTGGAGTCAGGCGACAGGCAGCTGGCTTCCAGCGGTCATCCTTCTGCTGGCGACGATCGTGGTGTGGGAAGCCGTGGTGCGAGTTTTCGCCATCTCAGCCTTCATCATTCCTGCTCCGACCGAGATCGCGCAATCGCTGGTCGCGCAATGGGCAACGCTGATGCAGGCGACGCTGGTGACGGCGGGCGAGATCCTGTTCGGCTTCCTTGTCTCCGTCGTGGTGGGCATCGCCATCGCGTTGGTCATCGTGCGCTTCGACTGGCTGGGGCGGGCGCTATACCCGCTGGTGGTGCTGTTTCAGAACGTGCCCAAGGTGGCGCTGGCGCCAATCTTCATCCTCTGGTTCGGTTACGGGCTCGCGCCCAAGATCGGTCTGATCCTGGTCATCGCCTTCTTCCCGGTGACGTTGTCGATGCTGGCGGGAATGCAGGCGGTCGACCGCTCGCTGCTGTCGCTGATGAATTCGGTCGGCGCGAGCCCGACGCAGATCCTGTTCAGGATACGCGTTCCGCATTCGCTGCCGAACCTGATGGCCGGGACCAAGATAGCCGCCACGCTGAGCGTCATCGGCGCCATCGTCGGCGAATTCGCCGGCGCCTCGGACGGGCTCGGTTACGTCATCCAGTTCGCCTCGACACAGCTCGACACCGCGCTGGTCTTCGCGGCGCTGCTGCTCGTGTCGGTGCTGGGCATCGCCTTCTACTACGCGGCCGAGATTCTCGAACGCATCGTGGTGCCGTGGGCGCCGAAATTCAGCCAGTCGTAGGTCCGCTCTCAAACCAATGAAAAAGGGAACAAAAATGCTCAGACGCTCACTCATCAAGGCAGCCGCGCTTGCGGCGTGTGTCGGGACACTCGGCTTCTCGGGCGCGGCCTTTGCGGCCGACAAGGTCAACGTCCAGCTCGACTGGGTGGTGCGCGGCAACCACGCCATGTTCTTCGTCGGCAAGGAAAAAGGCTTCTTCGCCAAGAACGACATCGACGTCGCCGAAATCCGCAAGGGCTCAGGCTCACCCGACGCCATGCGGCTGGTCGGCAATGAGAACGCGGATTTCGGCTTCGGCGATCTTCCCACGCTCGCCGTGGCCCGGTCGCAGAATGTCCCGGTGGTCGCGGTGGCCGCCGTCAACCAGCATTCGCCGCTGGCGATCATCTCGCTGGCCAAGACGATGAAGCTCACCCAGCCGGCCGATCTCAAGGGGCTCACCATCGGCATTCATCCGGCCGGCTCGACCTACATCTTCTTCCAGGGCTTCCTCGCGGCCAATGGCCTGACCGAGAAGGACATGACGCTGAACAGCGTCTCGCCGCCCTATGAGAGCTATCTTCTCCTCGGCCGGGTCCAGACTGTGGTCGGCTATGTCGACGCCGAGGTTCCCGAGCTGGAGGCCAAGGCCGGCGGTCCCGGCTCGCTCAGCATCATGATGGGCGCGGACCATGGCTGGAAGGCCTACGGCTCCGGTCTGTTCACCTCCGAGAAGATGATCAAGGACAAGCCGGATGTCGTTGCCCGCTTCGTCAAAGCCTACCGGGAAGCCTTCGACTATGTCGTCGCCCATCCGGAAGAGGCCGCCGAGATCACGGCCAAGGCGGCTCCAGGCTATGCGGACAAGAAGGATGTGCTGCTGGCGCAGATCAACGCCGACATCGCGTCGACCTTCACCAGCCCCGACACCAAGGAACACGGCCTCGGCTGGATGACGAAGACGCAGTGGGAGGAAACGCTGAAGACGCTCACCGATCAGGGCGTGCTCAAGGCGGCCCTGTCGGCGGACGACGTCTTCACCGACAAGTTCCTGGCGAAGGAATAGGGCGCGCCATGTCGCGGGCCGACGGATCGATGGGCGCCTACCGGCACGCGAGCCTGTCCTGCTCCATGCGGCAGGACACGGCGCGCTTCCCTTCGGCCGCGTCGGCACGGTCGAGCGTGATCTGTGACCGCGTGGCATATGCACGGCCCGACAGGCCGCACCACAGCCGTTCGATGGGCAGGTTCTCGCGCTTGTCATTGAGGATGGTGAACGTGCCCGTCTTCGGGTCGAACCAGAGCTCGACACGGGCGCTCTTGCCCGGCTCGACCGTCGTAATCCCGGCCGAATACCAGTGGGCGAAGTCGGCATTGCACGACAGTCGTTCATTGCCCGCATTCGAGATCGTCAACGGCACCATGTCGAGCCCATCGGTGCCGTTGCGGACGATGACATGGTGCAACTCGACCGCGCTGGCGAAGGATGTGAACGCCAGCATCGCCGGGAGGACATAACGAATCTTCACTTTGCCTGAGCTCCATGGGTAAATTTTTCTCAGGCAGTCTATCTCGCTTCTGCGCAATAACAACAAGAATATTGATTGGTGAATCAAACAGAGAGGGTAACATGTTAAAGCTTCTTAAGTGCAGTGTGAGTGCAATTATACTGAGCGGCGTCTTGCTCGGCGGGGCGCTTGCTGGCGAAGTCAAGTCGATCGCCATCCTGACGCCTGAAGAAGGCACCGATTACGGCTGGAACCAGCAGGGCATCGATGCCGCCAAGGCGGCGGGCAAGGCAGCCGGCGTCGAAGTGGTCGTGGCCCAGGGCCTCGGCTATGGCGACGTTCGTCCGACGCTGCGCGAACTCGCGTCAGACGGCGCCAGCCTGCTGATCGCGCATGCCAGCGGCTACAACACTTCTGCGCCTGAAATCGCCAAGGAGTTGAAGGTTCCGGTGGCGATCGTCGACACGCCGAATGGCTTGGAGAAAGGTCTCGTCGCCGACTACACGCTGAGCGGCCACCAGGGCGCTTATCTCGCCGGCCGTCTTGCCGCCAAGATGTCGCGCTCGAAGTCGGTCGGCATCGTCGTGTCCGGCGAACCGCCTTCGTGGAATTCGCAGTCGGCGGCGTTCGCGCAGGGCGTGAAGGCCGAGAACCCCGACGTCAAGATCACCTATGCGGTGATCGGCCCGGCCGCCTACAGCGACGCGGCGGGTGGCAAGCGCGTGACCGAAAGCGTGATCGCCTCCGGCGCCGACATCATCTTCGGCCAGGGCAACGGCTCCAGCTTCGGCATGTTGCAGGCGGTCGAGACGACCAAGGCCACGGACGGCGGGAAGGTCTATTTCATCGACGTCATCGGCGACAAGTCGCCCATCGACAAGGGCTTCCTGCTGTCGTCGGTGGTGTGGAACATCGAGCCGGTCTACGCCGCGATGATCGCCGATATCAAGGCGGACACGTTCGGCACCAAGCACTATTCGATCGGCCTCCAGGACGATTCGGTGAAGCTTTTGAAGACCGCCGCGATCCCGGACAAGGTATGGTCCGAAATCCAGGCGGTGCGCGACGACGTCATCTCCGGCAAGATCAAGGTCGATCCGGTCTATGACGCCGCCGCCGTCAGGGCGCTGATGACGAGCGTCGCCCAGTAAGGCGGCGACCTGTCGGCTTCCGGAGGGGCGATCGGTTCCCCTCCGGACATTTCCCGTTTTTCCAGTGCTGGACTTTCATGAGCAGTCTGTCTTCACCGCCTGCCGACAAGCGCGGCATCGTCGCGCTCGAAGGCGTGACCAAACGCTTTCCCGGCATCGTCGCCAATGACGGCATCGACCTGTCGATCCGTCCCGGCGAGGTGCATGTGCTGCTCGGCGAGAACGGCGCGGGAAAATCCACCTTGATCGGCATGCTGTCGGGACTGCAGCAGCCGGATGAGGGGCGCATCCTGGTCGACGGCAAGCCGACGCCGATCACTTCGCCGCGCCATGCGCTGGCGCTGGGCATCGGCACGGTGTTCCAGCACATGATGCTGGTGCCGACGCTGACGGTGGCGGAAAACCTGTTGCTCGGCGGGCCCTGGTGGCAGCGGCCCAGGACCGAGGAGCTGGAGGCGCGCGTCGCCGAGATTACCCGCAGCCTCGGCATCAGCGTCAAGCTGCACGCAAAGGTGTCGGAGCTTTCG
>NZ_RZSA01000513.1:0-4709 GCF_003998075.1 Mesorhizobium sp. M2A.F.Ca.ET.037.01.1.1
CCCCGCCTTGATCTCGCTCATCCCCTCGATGCCGATGAAGCGGATCGGCAGGAGCACGAGCAGGACGACGAAGGCATAGGCGGGTGCCGCGGCCAGGAACTGGACGCCGACGAAACGCGGGAAGCGGAACAGCGTCAGGTCCAGCATCGGCCGGCGCACGCGCCGCTCGACAATGACGAAGGCGGCAAAGCCGACGGCAGCCACGCCAAGGAGTGCGAGAACGAAGGGATCGGCCAAGCCGCTTTGAGGCGCCTGCAGCACGCCATAAGTCAGCGCGGCAAGCGCGATGGTGAAGGTGCCGGCGCCGGCCCAGTCGAGCCCGGTTGCGTCAGGATCGCGTGATTCGGTGACGGTGCGCAGGCCCAGCGCGGCCGCGGCAACGCCAAGCGCCGCCACCAGAAGGAAGATCGCGCGCCAGCCGAATGTATCGATGAGCAGGCCGGAGGCGACAGGGCCGAAGGCTAGCCCGATGCCGAAGCTGGTGCCGAGAAAACTGAAGGCGCGCAGCCGCGATTGCCCGTCGAATTCCTGGGCAAGTGCTGAGGCACCGCCGGCGAAGGCGGCGGCACCGCCTATGCCTTGCAAGGCGCGGAACATATCGAACCAGACGATATCCGGCGCCAGCATGCAGCCCAGCGCGGCAAGGAGGTAGACAGCGAGGCCGGCGAGAAAAATCCGCTTGCGGCCATGGTTGTCGGCCAATGCCCCGGCCGCCATCAGGCCGGCGCCGAAGGTCAGCATGAAGGCATTGGTCACCCAATTGAGCGCGAGCGGACTGCCGCCGAGATCGGCGGCAATGCGAGAAAGCGCCACGGCGGGGCCGGTAAAGCTCAACGGCATCGTCATGGCGGCAAGGCAGACCGACAGCAGCACAAGCCATCTGCCGGCGGGGCCGGTTCTGGTCATCAAAGTCATGGATTTTCCTATCCGAGGAGGAATTGCCGGCTCGCGCTGACTCGCGTCGCCGATCGCAGCCAAAGATAGGGCACGAACATTTCCGGCAAAATAGTATTAAATCTCCATTCATACCGGAATGAAACGCTCGAATGGATTCAAGCGATGGATCGTCTCAACGGCCTTCTTGCCTTTGCCCGCACCGCCGAATTCGGCAGTTTCGTAAGCGCGGGGCGAGCGCTCGGCATCTCCGCTTCCGCCGTCGGCAAGAGCGTCGCCCGGCTCGAGCAGGAGCTCGGCGTGCGGCTCCTGCAGCGCAGCACCCGGCGCATCGGCCTGACCGAGGAGGGCAAGCTGTTCAATGAGCGGGTGCGCCGCATCCTCGACGACATCGACGACGCCGAGGCGATGCTGTCACGGACACGCGAGACGCCGCACGGGCGGCTGCGTATCTCCACCCCGATCGTCACCTATCACCTGCTGTTGCCGGTGCTGTCGGAATTCATGGCGCGATACCCGGAAATCGAGCTCGATATCGATTTCAACGATCGCATCGTCGACGTCATCGAAGAGGGCATCGACGTCGCGATCCGCAGCGGCGAGCTGCCCGATTCACGGTTGGTGTCGAGGCCGGTCGCGCCCTTTCGCATGATCCTGTGCGCGGCCTCGTCCTATCTCGATCGGCATGGTACGCCTGGCACGCCGGCGGATCTGGCAGCGCATTTCGGCATCCATTTCCGTTTCCTCAACAGCGGCAGGCTGCTGCAATGGCCGTTCATCACCGGAAGCGCCGCGCCGCAGATACGCTCGATGCTGACCTGCAACAACATGGAGGCATTGAAGGGCGCGACGCTTGCCGGTCTCGGCATCGCCTGCATGCCCGATTTCCTGGTGCGGGAGGCGCTGCATGACGGAAGGCTGCGGACCGTGCTCGACGAACATGTCGACGGCCGCGGCCAGTTCCGCATGCTGTGGCCATCCAATCGCCACCTTTCGCCGAAGGTCCGCGTCTTCGTCGATTTCCTGCCCGAGCGGCTTGCTGTCGGGAGATAGCTCCCCCCAGGGGTGGTCAGTAGGTGGTGCGACCGCCCGAGAGGTCGAAGGTGGCGCCGGTGGTGAAGGTGTTCTCGTCCGACAGCATGAAGGCGATCATGGCGGCCGCCTCCTCGACCTCGACGAAACGGCCGCGCGGCACCTTGCCGAGCATGTAGGCGACCTGGGCCTCGGTGAGCTGCTCCAGAATGCGCGTGCGGGCGGGCGAGGGCGTCAGCGCGTTGACGGCTATGTCGTATCCGGCGAGCTCCTTGCCGAGCGATTTGGTCAGCGCCAGCACGCCGGCCTTGGCGGCCGAATAGGCGGCGGCGTTGGGATTGCCCTCCTTGCCGGCCACCGAGGAGATGTTGACGATGCGGCCGTAGTTGCGCGCGACCATGCCGGGCACCAGGCGCTTGCAGCAATAGAAGACACCGTTGAGGTCGATATCGACGATTTGGCGCCAGGCGGCGGGATCGTAGTCGACCACGGTGGCCGCCGGCCCGGCAATGCCGGCATTGTTGACGAGAAGATCGACGGGGCCAAGCATCCGCTCGGTCTCGGCGGCCGCGCGATCGACGGCTTCGATCTGCGACTGGTCGCAAAGGATGGCCTTGACCCGGCCAAGGGAGGCGAGTTCGGCTACGGCCGTGGCCATTGCGACCTGGTCGATGTCCCAGATGGCCACGCCGGCGCCCGACGACAGCAAGCGTCGCGCGACCGCAAGGCCGATGCCTTGCGCGCCGCCGGTCACCACGGCGACGCGGCCGGAAAGATCGACAGCATTCACACGACGGTTCATGGGCATTTTCCTCGCTCCCACCTTGCAATAGCGCGGATCAGGACCTGACGTTTCGCGCCACCAGCCTGGCTACGCTTGGCCCAATGAGCAGCACGACCAGGAAGCGTGCCGACTGCAAGGCCATGACGAAGGAGATATCGACGTTGCGCGCCGCGGCGGCGATGATGGCGACGCTGTCCATGCCGCCGGGGCTGGTCGCCAGATAGGCGGTCAGCGGATCGATGCCGAGCAGGCGGCTGATGACGAAGGCCATGCCGCCACAAAAGGCGATCAGCGCGACGATCGAGCCGATGATCTGCGGCAGGGCGCGAGCCGCGTGGCGCAGGATCGGCCGGGTGAAATTCAGCCCGATCGACCAGCCGACCATGGCATAGCTGATCGCCAGCAGCCAAGGCGGCAACTGCATCGGCACGCCGAGGCCGAGATGGATCACCGCGCCGAAAATGAAGGTGCCGAGAAAGAACGGCGAGGGCAGCCTGACCAGCTTTCCGGCCAAGCCGCCCACGATCGCGATGCCGATGGTGGCGGCGAAGGCCAAGGCATCGATCGGCGGAAACCAGACGATGGGCGGCACCTCGACGCCGGATGTGTCGACCCACATCCTGGCAACGAGCGCGGCCGTCATCGAGACGAAGATGACGCGCAGATATTGCATGAAGGCGACGAGACGCTGGTCGGCGCCAAAGGCGCCAGCCATCAGCACCATGGCCGTGGCGGCGCCGGGCGAGGAGCCCCAGACCGCCGTGGTGCCGGGCAGGATGCGCCAGCGGCTGATCAGCCAGCCGAGCAGGCTGGAGGCGGCGACGGTCGCGACCACCACGCCGAGGAAGAGCGGCCATTCCTTGTAGAAGGCAGGAAAGATGTCGGCGGCGATCGAATTCGCCACCAGGCAGCCGACGATCGCCTGGGCCGAGGCGAAAAGCGGACGGGGCACGCGCACCGTGGCGCCGTTGGTGCCGGCGAGGATGGCGGCAAGCATAGGGCCGATCAGCAGCGCCGCCGGCAGGGCGGCGAGTTCCAACGCGCCGGCGAAGGGCAGCGAGAACACCAAAAGCACCAGCCATTGCCGTGGCGGGCGCAGGCGCGCCATGCGGTCGATGGGTGCGTGGTCCTGGGATGGTTGCTCTGGCGAGGAGTCCATATCCGGCTCTTAGACCTGACGGAGACAAATGCGAACCCGCTTTTCGCGGACAATCCGTGTCGAGGCGGTCAGCCGGCCTTTTCCGGCGCAGGGAGTCCAAAGCCGCCGACCGGATGGGTCTCGATCTGGAATTCGAAGCCGGCGATGAAGGGACGCGCCCTGGCGATCGCGGCCTGGACTTCCGGCAATTGCAGCGAGGCCTTGTGGCTCGCCTGGTCGGTCCACACCTCGGTGACCCAGATGGCATCGGCGTCGGCCGGATCGGTGGCGATGATGTAGCTCAGGCAGCCGGGGAGCGCGGCAGTGCTTTCGCGCAGCACGTCCATGACCGCATCGCGCTGGCCGCGCGCCGCCCGCATCTTACCGATCAATCCGTACATGCCTTGATCTCCCTCCAGGTTGCACGCTGCATCAGTATGCAATCGCCGGCTCACGGCATCAACTGTCCGCCATTCACCTCGATCACCTGGCCGATGATGTAGCCGCTCAACAGATCGGACGACAGGAACAGGTAGGCGCCGACGCAATCTTCGGCCGTTCCGGCGCGTCCCTGCGGAATGGTCGCGACCATCGCCTTGATCTGCTCAGCGCTCGAATAGCGTTCGTGGAACGGCGTCAGGATCGTGCCTGGCGCCACGGCGTTGACGCGGATGCCGAAGCCGATGAGTTCCTTCGCCATGCCGCGCGTCACGTTGGAAACGAAGGCTTTCGACGAACCATAAAGGCCGGCGCCGCCGCCGGCGCCGTTGCGCGCGGCGATCGAGGTGGTGTTGATGATGAAGCCGCCCTGGCGCTTCAGCCACGGTATCGCCTTGCGCGAGGCGGTCAGGACAGAACGGG
>NZ_RZSA01000514.1:0-4707 GCF_003998075.1 Mesorhizobium sp. M2A.F.Ca.ET.037.01.1.1
TCTCGAGGAGGTGGTCGACGGCGTGCTCGCCGCCAAGCTCGAACGCCGCGACGTGGTGATCGCGCTCGGCGGCGGCGTCATCGGCGACCTCGCCGGCTTTGCGTCCGGCATCGTGCGGCGCGGCATGAATTTCGTGCAGATCCCGACCTCGCTCTTGGCGCAGGTCGATTCCTCCGTCGGCGGCAAGACCGGCATCAACAGCCCGCGCGGCAAGAACCTGGTCGGCGTCTTCCACCAGCCCAGGCTGGTGCTGGCCGACACCCAAGTGCTCGACACGCTGCCCATCCGCGAGTTCCGCGCCGGCTATGCCGAGCTTGCCAAATACGGGCTGATCGATCGCCCGGCCTTCTTCGCCTGGCTGGAGCAGAACTGGGGGCAGGTCTTTGCCGGCGGCCCGGCGCGCGTCGAGGCGATCGCCGAGGCCTGCCGCGCCAAGGCCGACGTTGTCGCCCGGGACGAGTTCGAGACCGGCGATCGCGCCCTGCTCAATCTCGGCCACACATTCGGCCATGCCCTGGAAGCCGCCACGCAATATGACGGCGCGCGCCTCGTCCATGGCGAGGGCGTCGCCATCGGCATGGCGCTGGCGCATCGCTTTTCGGCGCGGCTCAACCTGGCGAGCCCGGACGACGCGGAACGCGTCGAGGCGCATCTCAGCGCCGTCGGCCTCCCTTGGCGCATGGCCGATATTCCCGGGGAGTTGCCGGACGCTGAGGCGCTGCTTTCCTTCATCACTCAGGACAAGAAGGTCTCGCGCGGCGCGCTGACCTTCATCCTCACACACGGCATCGGCCAGGCCTTCATCGCCAAGGACGTGCCGCCCTCGGAAGTGCTTTCCTTCCTCAAGATGAGCCATCCCGCAGCGCTCAAGATGAGCCATCCCGAACGGTCCAAGAGGAACCGTTCCGGATGATCGACGCCGGTTGGATCGTCGCCGCCGTCCTCGCCGCCATCATGATCGTGGCGCTTCTGTTCCGCGCCCGCTTGCTTGCCGCTTTCGGCTACGCGCTGCGGCCGATCGAGCCGCAGCAGCGATCCGAGCGCAACGGCAAGGATCATGACAGCGACGATTCCCGTCGTGACGGCGAAGCCGACCGCGAGGAGCGCGACCGGCTCGAGGGCCTCTTCGAGCTTGACGAGCTCGAAGTGTCGGACGTCATGGTCCACCGCACCAATATGCGCTCCGTCAATGCCGACAATGCGCCCGAGGCAGTGGTGCGCGAGATCCTCACGAGTCCGCACACCCGCATGCCGCTGTGGAAGGGCTCGCTCGACAACATCGTCGGCGTCCTGCACGCGAAAGACCTGCTGAGGGCCCTCAACGAGGTCGGCAACGATTTTTCGCGGATCGACGTGATGAAGATCGCGGCGAAGCCCTGGTTCGTGCCGGACACCACCAGCTTGCAGGAACAGCTCAACGCCTTCCTGCGGCGCAAGACGCATTTCGCCATCGTCGTCGACGAGTATGGCGAGGTCGAAGGGCTGGTGACGCTGGAAGACATCATCGAGGAGATCGTCGGCGAGATCGCCGACGAGCACGATGTCGACATGCAGGGCGTCAAGAAAGAAGCCGATGGCTCGGTCGTCGTCGACGGCACCGTGCCGATCCGCGACTTGAACCGCGCTCTCGACTGGGACCTGCCCGACGAGGAGGCGACGACGATCGCCGGTCTCGTCATCCATGAGACGCAGTCGATCCCGGAGGAGAAGCAGGCCTTCACCTTCCACGGCAAGCGTTTCGTGGTGATGAAGCGCGACAAGAACCGCATTGCGAGGTTGAGGATCAGGCCCGCCGGGGAAAGCTGACGCGCTCCGCGATTCAAGCCATGTCGCTCAGAGTTCCTTCGTCCAGCGCTCGCTGAGCGTCGCGCCGGTCCCGGCGTCGATTGCCGCCAGGCTGACCTCGTAGCCCCAGAGGTTGCGGATATGGCGCAGGGTTGCGTCGCGGCTCTGGCCCTCGAGCATGATGCCGTCCTTGACCTTGTGCTGCAGCCGCAGATGCCGGTCGCCCAGCAGGTCCACGTCGACCACCTGGATGTCGGGGCGGCTGGCACCGATATCGTAGCTTTGCGCCAGCGCCGACCGTATCCTGGCATAGCCGCGCTCATTGTGGATCGAGGCCACCTCGTAATGCGGCTCGTCGGCGCCGTCGGCCAGCGCGAAGAGCCGCCATTTGCGGATCAGCGCCGGGCTCAGATACTGGCGGATGAAGGATTCGTCGCGGTGGTTGGCCCAGGCGTCGAGCAGGGTGTCGCGCCAGTCGCCGCGGCCGGCGATGTCCGGGAACCAGTCGCGGTCCTCGGCGGTGGGCGCGGTCGAGATGCGCTGGATATCCTGCATCATGTCGAGGCCAAGCGCGTAGGGATTGATGCCGGAGTAGCGCGGATCGTCATAGGCCGGCTGGAAGACCACGTTGGAGTGGTTGCGCAGGATCTCGAGCATGGCGCCTTCGCTGATGCGGCCGCGATCGAACAGCGTGTTCATGATCGTGTAGTGCACGAAGGTGGCGCAGCCTTCGTTCATCACCTGGGTCTGCCGCTGCGGATAGAAATATTGCGCGATGACGCGCACGATCCTGACGATCTCGCGCTGCCAGGGCTCGAGGACGAGGCTGTTCTTCTCGAGGAAATAGAGCAGGTTCTCCTCCGGCAGCTTGAGCGATTTCTTCCGCTCGGCAAGCATTTCGTCCCCCGCTTCCGGCTTGCTCTTTCCCTGCGAGGGCGGCAGCGTTCGCCACAGATCGTTGAAGGAGCGCTCCTCGTATTCGAGACGTTCGCGCAGCCCCTCGCGCTGCTGCTCGGACGACAGTTTCGGCGGCCGATGGTAGCGGAAGACGCCCTGTTCCATCAGCGCGTGCGCGGAATCCAGGATCGCTTCCACGGCCGCCAGGCCATGCCGTTCCTCGCATCGGGCAATGTAGCCCTTGGCAAAATCCAGATAGCTCAGAATGCCGCCGGCATCGGTCCATTGCCGGAAAAGATGATTGTTCTTGAAGAAATGGTTGTGCCCGAGCGCGGCATGCGCGGTCACCAGGGCCTGCAGGGCCATGGTGTTCTCTTCCATCAGATAGACGATGCAGGGGTTGGAGTTGATGACCAGCTCATAGGCCAGGCCGCGTGCGCCCTTGCGGTAGAGAAACTCGTCGTAGAGGAAACGCTTGCCGAACGACCAATGCCGGTACATCAGCGGCATGCCGACCGAGGAATAGGCGTCGAGCATCTGCTCGGAAGAGATGACCTCCATCTGCACAGGATAGATGTCGAGGCCCAGATCTTCGGTCCCGAGCGCCTCGATCTCGTCATAGACGCGGGACAGCTTCGCAAAATTCCAGTCCGAGCCGGAAAACAGCAGTTCGGATTTGCGCGCCTGGCTGACCATTTGCAGAAGCCCCTCAAGCGCTCTTGCGCAGGGCGGGTTGCCTGGCGAAGAGCTCGCGGAAGACCGGGTAAATATCGGCCGGCGCGGCAATGCGCCTCATCTGGAAGTTCGGCCATTTGCCGTCGACGGCGTTGTAGGCGCGCCAAAGCGACGTGCCGTTCTCGGTCGAGCCGAAGATATGGCTTTCCCGCTCGTCGATGATCTCCACATAGGCGAAATACTGGCAAAGCCGCATGAGCTTGCGGTCGAGCAGTTCGATGCAGCGCTCGGAGTCGGTGGCGAAGTTGTCGCCGTCTGAGGCCTGGGCGGCGTAGATGTTCCACTGGGCGACCGGATAGCGTTCTTCGATGATGCGGTGCATTTCCTCGAGCGCGGTGGAGACGACCGTGCCGCCGCTTTCGGTGTGGTAGAAGAACGTCTGCTCGTCCACCTCCTTGGCCTGGTGGGTATGGCGGATGAAGACGACCTCGATGCGGTCGTAGCGGCGCGTCAGGAAGAGATGCAGCAGCACGAAGAAGCGTTTGGCCAGATCCTTCTCGCGCTCTCCCATCGAACCTGAGACGTCCATCAGGCAGAACATGACCGCGTTCGCATTGGGCACGGGCTGGGGATCGAAGCGGTTGAAACGGATGTCGACCGGGTCGACATAGGCAATCCGCCTGCGCCGGCGTTCGAGCCGATCAAGCTCTTCGCGCAGCGCCGTGATGCGTTCGCGCACAGCGGCGCTTGCCGGCTTCGCTTCCAGCTCGGCGATCTGCCGGGCGATTTCGTCCAGCTCCGCCTGCTTGGGTCGTCTCAGCGCGATGCGGCGGCCGTGGCTGTTGCGCATTGTGCGTCCGACATTGATGTTGGTCGGCGCCCCGCTCGCGGCGAAGCCTGCCCGCCTCGGCTTGAAGCTCAATATCTGCTTGAGGTTGAGCTTGACCAGATCCGGCAGTTCGAGGTCCTCGAAGAAAAGGTCGAGCACCTCTTCGCGCGACAGCACGAAGCGGAAGTCGTCTTCGGATTCCGTAGTCCCCGGAGCCGATCCGTAGCCTCCGCCGCCGCCAGGCTTGTCGATGAGATCGCCAGGGCTGAACGTCTTGTTGCCGGGCAGGATGTGCTGGCGCCGGCCGCTTTGCCTGTCGTCGCCGAAGCTCGGTTCGTCGGTGCCCTTGCGCGGCATCGGCACGGCGTGTTCGCGGTCGAGATCGGCGATGCCGCCGGTGCGGACCTTGTCGCGGATGCTGCGCTTGAGATCCTCGCGGGCGCGCCTGAGGAAGCGCTGGCGATTGCCAAGGCTCTTGTCTTTCGGGTTCAGACGGCGGTCGATGAAGATCGGCATGGCAC
>NZ_RZSA01000515.1:0-4704 GCF_003998075.1 Mesorhizobium sp. M2A.F.Ca.ET.037.01.1.1
GTGGAATGCCGACGCCCGCTTCCGCCAGGCCTACCTGGAAGAATTCCCCGGCTACTACAAGACGGCCGATGCCGGCATGATGGACGAGGACGGCTATCTTTACGTGATGGCCCGCACCGACGACATCATCAATGTCGCCGGCCACCGTCTCTCGACCGGCGCCATGGAAGAAGTGCTGGCCGCCCACCCCGACGTCGCCGAATGCGCCGTCATCGGCATTGCCGATGCCATGAAGGGCCAGGTGCCGCTGGGCTTCGTAGTGCTCAATGCCGGCGTGGCCCGCGACAGCGGCGCGATCGAAAGCGAAGTGGTGGGACTGGTGCGCGAGCGGATCGGCCCGGTTGCCGCCTTCAAGACCGTGGTGACGATCAAGCGGCTGCCCAAGACCCGTTCCGGCAAGATCCTGCGCGGCACGATGCAGAAGATCGCCGACAAGGAGGAATGGGCGATGCCAGCGACCATCGACGATCCCGCGATCCTCGACGAGATTACGGCGGCCTTGAAGGGACGCGGCATCGGAATGTAGCAGCCCGGCAGACGGCCGCGTTAATAATGTATTAGCCAGTTTCCCCCGCGCTGCAATCGCTTGTTGTGCGATGCAGCATCAGACTTTAAGTTTGCCTGGGGGGCCATACCGAAGGCACGGCATGGCTCAACAAGAGATGACATTCGGCGGCGTCGACATACCGCGATGCCTTGCTACCGTCGCCGTCAACCGGCCGGTAGCGGCCGGCGGCGAGCCGCGCATCCTGCCGCCGCTCGGTCCCACCCTGTTCCATCATCTGTTGAAGCCCGCCGAGAGGGGTCTACCGTTTCGTGGAAGCGGGGAACCGCTCGTCTGGCTGCCTGGACCGCCGGTGTGGAATTGTTTGCATTCGGCATGATATCGAGGCGCAAATCAGTGCAAGTATCCGAGCCTCAATCCGTGAGCCTGTTTCAACGATCGAAACGCCCTCGACCCGCGCCGCGCGAGCGCCTTGTGATGGATATGCGCGACACGATCGTCTATGCGATCGGCGACGTGCATGGCTGCCATGACGAACTGCGCGCGCTGGAACAGAAAATCGAGCTCGACGCACAGCGGTTCCGCGGCCGCAAGATCATCATCATGCTGGGCGACTATATCGATCGCGGCCCGCATTCGCGGCGCGTGGTCGACCATCTGATGGCGCCGCCGCCGAAAGGCTTCCAGCGCGTCTGCCTCGTGGGAAACCATGAAGTCGCGCTGCTCCTCTATCTGGACGGTCATCTGTCGCGTGAAACCTGGCTCGGCTATGGCGGCCGCGAGACCCTGTTCTCCTACGGCGTCGACCCCGACCGGCTGATTAGCCTCTACGGTTCGAGCGCCCAGGCGGACGCGCGCATACGCGAGGCCATTCCCGCCAGCCATGTCGACTTCCTACGCACGCTGCCGGCGATGGTCTGCTCCGACCAATTCGTCTTCGTGCATGCCGGCATCCGGCCCGGCATCGCGCTGGAGGCGCAGGACGAGGGCGACCTCCTCAACATCCGCGAGGAGTTCTTCGAGGCGGCGCACCGGCTCGACCGCTGGGTGGTGCACGGGCACACGATCGTCGACGTCCCAAAGCTCGACGGGCGCCGGCTCGACATCGACACCGGCGCCTTCCAGACCGGGCGGCTGACCGCGCTCAGGATCGTCGGCAAATACGGCCGGCTGCTGTCGTCACGGGATTAGGCAATTCGCCGTTTCGGGCTGAACCGCCCTGATCCTGTTCCACGTCAGGCAGCCTGCTTGGCGCGCGCTTCCGACTTCTCCAGATAGTAGCTCGAGTAGCGGTCGAAGAACCTTTCCGAGCCGCCGAGCGCGCCGTATTTGGCCAGCTTCTTCAAATCGACCTTGTTGAGCACCGCCCCAATCACCTTGTTGGCGATATAGGGCTCCGATTCCAGCATCGAGCGCACCATGTTGCGCGGCGTGCGGCCCCATTCGGTGACCAGCACGAAGCCGTCGACCAGCGGCGCGAAGGCTTTGGCGTCGACCACAGGTCCGAGCGGCGGCAGGTCGACGATGATGTACTCGAACGTCTCCTTGGCGTTCTCGATGAAGCGCCGCATACCGGCGGAGCCCAGCAGCTCGCTGGTGTGCGAGAACTGGCCACGGAGCACGGCTGGAATGATCGCAAGCTTGGTCTGGCGGTCGACCTTGCCGACCGACTGCCAGGTCTGGCCATTAACCACCGCCTCCATCAGGCCCTGCTCGGCCTCCATGCCAAGGCTGCGGCTCAAGCCAGGATTGCGCAGGTCGCCGTCGACGAGCAAGGTCTTGGCGCCATTTGCGGCAAGCAGGCCGGCGAGGTTCGCGGCCACCGTCGATTTGCCCTCGCCCGGCAGCACCGAAATGACGCCGATGACCCGGCTGCCGCGGTCCTCCATCACGACGTCGAAGGCGATCTTGGCGTTGCGCAGTGTCTCGGCGAACATCGAAGCCGGAGCATCGATGCTGACGCGCATGCGCGCGCGCCTCTCGGCCGAGGAGAGGCTGGCCACCTTGCCGTCAGCCGGCAGGTCGTCGGCCTTGGAATCCTTGGCCCTGCCGCCGCCGATCGTCGGCAGATAGCCGAGGAATTTCAGGCCGGCGCGATCACGAATATCCTCGCCCGTCCTGAAGAAGCGCTCGTTGAACTCGTTGAGGCCGCCGAAACCGGCGCCGAGCATCAGGCCGAGCACCAGAGACAGCGCCAGCACACGCATGGTGCGAGGGCCCGAGGCCGCCAGCGGCATCGTCGCGTCGGAAATGATGCGGACCTTGCCGACCGGGAAGGACTGCTGCTGCGAAGCTTCCTCATAGCGGCTAAGGAAGGTCTGGTAGAGCGTGGTCAGCGCCTGCGCCTGCTGGTCGAGTTCCTTCAGCTTCACCTGCGACTGATTGTCGATCGAGCTCTTGCCGGCGGCTGTGGAAATCTTGTCGCGAAGCGCGGTCTCGCGCGCCTGCGCCACTTCGAAGTCGTTGCGGTAGCTTTCGGTGATCTGCTTCAGCTGCCCGAAGATCTGCGCCGAGACATCGGCCTTTTCCTTGGCCAGCGCGACCGCCTGCGGGTGATCCTTGCCGAAATTGGTCTCAACGTCCTGCAGGCGCTTGGCAATGGCCAGATAGCGGGTCTTGAGCCCGATGATGACCGAGCTGCTCGGCTGGTCAGCCGCTATGGCCGAATCGTTGAAGGCGCTTTCCGAGCCGCTGTCGACGATCGCCTTGTACTGCTGGTAGCGGGCGCTGGTGCGAGCCGTATCGGCCTGCGCGACGATGAGCTGGGCGTTAAGGTCGGCGAGTTGCTTGTCGCTTAGCAACTGGCCGTCGCTGTTGGCGGAAAGGCCGTGCTCGGCCCTGAACTTCTCGACCGCCAGCGAAGCGGCCTGCGAGCTTTCGCGCAACTCGGTCAGCCGGCCCTGCAGCCACACGGCCGCGCGCTCGGTGGCGTCGAAGCTGGCGTTGAGCTGGTCGGCGAGATAGGCGTCCGCATAGGCCTTGGTGATGGCCGTGGCGAGTGCAGGATTTGTCGCCTGGTAGCTGATGCTGATGACATTGGAGCGGCTGACGCGATCGGCCGATAATCCTGTCTGCAGCATAAGAACCGCGTAGTCGTGAGTCGCGGTCTTGATCATGGCTTCGCGCGTGGCGGCATCGACATTCTGGATGCCAGGGAGTTGATCGGTGGCATTGCCGCGGAAATAGGCGACGATGCCGCGCAGGAACCCAATGCCCTTGGCCAGAGCCGATTGAGGCGGGCTCATGAAGTCGTGGTTCTGGTCGAGCTTCAACTTGTCGACCACCTCCGATGCCAGCCGCGCCGAATTGAGGATCTCGATCTGGCTGAGGATCGTCGCGTCGGTCTGCCGCGTGGCGCTGGCGGCCGAGATGTCGTCCATGACCTTGTTCATGCCCTCGTCGATCAGGACGCTCGCCACGGACGTATACTGCTTGGGCGTGGTCTGCAGATAGACCACGCCCAAGAACAGGCCGATGGCGGCGCAGATCGCCACCACCTTGGCCTGACGGGCGGCCATGCCAAGCAGACGCTCGACATCGATGAAGTCTTCACCCTTTTCCTGATCGGCACTGGGCAAGGGCGTCCTCTTGTCGAGAGGGAAGTTGGCATAATTCATGTTCGGTCCAATTCCAGGTTGCAGGCGCTATCGGCCTTGGTAGATCCGCGTCGTGACCAGAAAAGACCGCGCAACGTTGCTGCCAGGATGCGCCGGGCCTGAAGGCCCGGGCGCCTGAGTGGCTGTCGCGCCATCGCGAAACCGCATATGCACCCGAAAGATGGGCATTATGCGGCTACTTCCCGGCGCTCATGCGACCGGACGAATTGCTGCAGCATTTCGAAGACAGGGCCTTTCATGTCGTCGCGAGCCAGGGCGAAGGCGATGGTGGCTTCGATGAAGCCTTCCTTGGAGCCGCAGTCGAACATGCGGCCATCGAAAGGCTGCGCATAGAAGGGCTGGCTCTGGGCGAGGCGCACCATGGCGTCGGTGAGCTGGATCTCGTTGCCGGCGCCGCGCTGCTGATTGCCGAGCAGCGCGAAGATTTCCGGCTGCAGCACGTAGCGGCCATTGATGTAGAAATTCGACGGCGCCTTGGCGGGCGCCGGCTTCTCGACCATCTCAGTGACCTGGAAGCCGGAGCCGACCTCGTCGCCCCGGCCGACAATGCCGTATTTGCTGGTTTCGGCGGGATCGCAGCGC
>NZ_RZSA01000516.1:0-4703 GCF_003998075.1 Mesorhizobium sp. M2A.F.Ca.ET.037.01.1.1
TTCTTCTGGCTTTCCTTGTCCCAGTTCGGAATCTCGAACTTGCCCGGCCCGCCTGGCTGCGAGACCTCGATCGCATCCTGCAGAGCATGGACGCGAACCAGGTCCTTTGGATCATTGGGGTCGACCAAGGTGCGAACGCCCGCCAGGACGTAACGGGTACCAACTTTCGCCTTGTCCAGTGTGTGCGGTCCGGCGCCATACTCGGTGGTCGTGTACTGATCCTCGCTGATGATCTGCAGCGACATGAAACGCTTCCCGGCATCGGGAAGCGTTATGGTCACCGGCCCTGCGTCGAGATCGAAGACGCGCGTGGAATACAAAGTGTCCCGGTTGCCGCGGATTACGGTCTGATGGTCGATGGGCAGAAGGTCCCGCACGTGATGCCAGCCACCAAATCCGCCACCCTTCACGGAATTGGAGAAATAGAGGTCCGTCTCGGCGCGAACGAAGTTATCGACTGTCACCGGCACAGTGCTCTCGGCGAATGCGACTCCTCCCATTGTGGACAGCGCGAACGCTGCGGCTATGATTGCTTTCATGGCGCTCTCCTCCACGCTCACCGGGCGGCTATCTTCTCGATGTCCGGCAATTGCCACGTCTTGTCGAATAGTGGCTTCTTCGGGCCATAAAACCGGAAGATGATCTCCCATCCGGCGCCGGATCGCGTCGGGGTCCAGTTCGATTCCTTTCCGGAGGGGGGCTTCGGCCCGAAGTACAGATCTACCGAACCGTCGGCATTGGCTTGAAGCCCGGGGGTGTTCGAACCTCGGCTGGCCCATTTCTGATCGCGTATCAGGCCGTGGGTGCCCCGATCGTAAACGGTGCCCGACCAATAGAGCGAGACCGGGGCATTGGCCGGCACAGTCAGACGGTAAGTCTTTCCGCCGTCCAGGGCTTTTCCATTCTTGTCTCGGATCGTCACGAGATAGAATTGGCCGGAGCCGAGGTGTTTGATGCTGGAGAAGGCGAACGAGAAAAAGGTGCCGCGATTGTCCACGGGGTAGACGCCAGGCTTGCTGAACAGATCCGACAAGCCTTCGCTGAGGTCGTGTGGAACAGGGAGAGCCCACTGGCTTCCCTCGTAGAACGACGGGGTGAAAAGAGCCTCGTAGCGTTGCTCCATCAAAGTCCGAGCCTCCGAGGCCGCTTGCCCGAGTACCTTCTTTGTTTCAGGACCGGGCTTGAAGGGCTTACCCTGCTCGATGCCGACAGACCTCAGATGGTCGATCATGGCTTTGTCGCGGTCGAGCCATGGTTCACGCTGGACGAAACGGTCGAGGGACTCGAAGAAGCGCACGTCGTAGGGGATCGTGCTGTCGTAGATCGTTTCAACCGCATCGACGAAGGTCGTCTGCGGCGGGCTGGCCGCCTGCGAGAGCGGATGCAGCTTGATCTGCTTGGCGTAGGCGACCGCCTTGGCGACATCCACTTCGCTGCCGCTGCCCACATTGGAACGCAGGAGCGCGTAGGCCATGTTCGTATCGGACCGCAGCGGAATGTAGCCCTCGGGGATCTGCTCACTATAGCCGGGAGGCAGGACGAGGTACTTGCCGCCCTTGCCCTTGTCCACGCCGGCCGGACCGACATCGTCGAGTGCCGCCTGCCAGGCATCCATGATGGTTCCTGTGATCTCGCCGCCCGTAGCCGACGGAATCTCGAGCACCATCGGACCCGCGTCTTTGGTATTGACGAAAGGCATCAGGTAGATCGTGCTGGGGTTGGGCGTCAGCGTCTGGTTCTTCCAGTCGGGAATCCGGGACCAGAATACGATCTGGTTTTCCTTCGCACCGGCTTTAATCGCCGCCTGCAGCATCAAATCGAAGTTGACCGCCGGCATGCCCCAGACAATCGCTTCCACAGCGCGACTGTGGGCGAGCCGTTCGTTCAGGTGACCTGGCGTATAGTCATGCGATACCGCGCCCGATTGAGTGAGGAGCAAAATCAGCGCTGCAAAACTGTATCTAAGCATTGTTCCCTCCCCGCGTCCTTTGGTAAGATTCTTGCGCTCACCAAACTTGTGTGTTGGCTCTTCAAGCCGTCACGATAGGGAACCAGAAGGAGAAGGTGTCGATCATTGAGGCGAACTCGGCCAGGGCTTCGCGCCTGCCTTCGACCTTCAATTCGTCCGGGAACCCCGCCTTCTCACTGGACTGGATCTTGTCCCAGTCCGCTTTGGTCAGCGAGACCTTCGCGTCGGCCTTTGGATCGACCTTCCTCGAATGGTTCAGGACGCCATTCTCGATTGTCAGCGTGTAGGCTTCCTTGAGGTCGGTGAAGTCAATAGTGACGGCAAGCTTCTTGCCGGCCGCCTTGTCGCTGTCCAGCCGAACAGCCAGATAATCGAAGGACATTTCGGGGGGCATGGCCTTGATCGTGTCCGGCCCGGCGGTCTCGATCGAGCCGGCATTTGGCACGCCGTGGCGCAGCTCCAAGGCACCTTGCAGGTAGACGGAACGCCAGGGGCCGGACTCGGCCTGGTAGCCCATCTGCTCGTAAGCGTCCGCCAGCAACTCCTTGGCAGCAGCGTTGCCGGCATCGGCGAAGATGACGTGCTTCAGAGCTTCCGCTACCCAACGGTACTCGCCGTTGTCAAAGTCGGCCTTGGCCTTCGTCAAGATCGCGGCCGGTCCGCCCATATAGTCAACATATTTCTTGGCGGCCTCCTCAGGCGGAAGCTGGTCGAGAGTGGTGGGATTGCCGTCGTAGAAGCCCATGTAAAACTGGTAGACCGCGCGGGAATTATGCTTGAGGGATCCGTAGTACCCGCGATTGTACCAAGCCTTGTCCAGCTCAGGCGGCAACTTGATCATGTTGGAGATTTCGACGCCGGTATAGCCCTTATTCATCAGGTTGACCGAGCGGTCGTGAATGAACTTATAGAGGTCGCGCTGCTTCTTCCAATAATCGACGATTTTTTCGCTGTCCCACATAGGCCAGTGGTGCGCCTGGAACTTTACGTCGGTGCCATCGCCGTACAGTTCAATCGTCTCATTGATGTACTTCGCCCATTCTAGCGCGTTGCGCACCTGAGCGCCGCGCAAGGTGAGGATGTTGTGCATGGTGTTTGTAGTGTTCTCGGCCATCCACATGGCTCGGAACTGCGGGAAATAGGTGTTCATCTCTGCCGGCGCTTCGGTTCCGGGCGTCAGTTGGAAAACCATGTTCACGCCGTCGATGGTGACTTCCTCGCCGCTTTGCTTGATCTCACGGGTCGGGAGGATAAGCCCCGAATTGCCATGACCGACCGTCTGGCCCAACCCGGCATTGACGCCGCCCTGTGGGCTGCGCGGCAGTAGCGGGCCGTACATATAGATTCCACGCCGGCCCATGGCGTTGCCGGCGATCACGAACTCGCTGATGGCATGCTCGGTGAAGGTTTGGGGAGCCAGGATCTGCACCTTGCCGGACTCAACATCGGCTTCGTCCACCAGCCCTCTCACGCCGCCATAGTGGTCGCCGTGGCTGTGGCTGTAGACCACCGCGAGCACGGGGCGCTGGCCGAGATGCCGGCTGACCAGCTCGTAAGCGGCCTTGCCTGTTTCCAGATTGCTGCCGGTGTCGAGTACGATCCAGCCCGTGTCCCCCTGGACGAAGGTGACGTTGGCGAGATCGAAACCCCGGACCTGGACGATGCGGTCATGGACGCGGAACAAGCCGTATTGCATGCAGAGCTGCGCGTTGCGCCAAAGGCTTGGATTCACGGTGTCGGGAGCCGGCTTGTCGATGTCGATGAATTTCTTATAGGTCTCCAGATCCCAGACGATCCCGCCATTCGCGTCTTTGATCATGAGCCTATCTGGCTTGGAGATGAGACCGCGCGTGGCGTTCTCGAAATCCGCGCGATCTTCGAAGTTCAGATACTTTTTGAGCGCCTCATTGGCGGCCTTGGTCGCCTGTGTCGCCGGCTTCGCTGCCGTACCCGTCGAAGCGGCCAGTGCCTCTGAGCCGCTCTGCGCCATTGAACTGAATCCCATGAGGGCGAGCGCCGACCCTCCCACAAACATGTCGCGGCGGTTGAGTTCGAACTTGCTCATGAAAGGGTCCCTTCTTGTCAGTCAAACGGCCTCGCCGCCTATTAGCTTCCCGTCAGCCGGCAACATTCGACTTCGGCGCCAGTGACCTCGGGGTTTCGGTGCTGGGCGATAGCCGCTTCGCATCCGCACTACCTGATGTTCGCGTAGAATTTTGAAACTGCGCTCCTCGTTCGCGCCAGCGTCCCGCCGAAGCCGGTGCTCGGTTACAGATTTGGCATAGGCAAAGGATGCGCGAAGTACGTTACGGTAAATGCTCTCGGACATTTCAAGCCATGCAGAAACTCGCGGGGCACGCAAAAGTAGTTGTCTCCGGCGCAATTCCTGCTCTTCCCGGTTTTGTAACCGTAACGAACTGGCTGTCTCGAAGCCTGCCAGCAACAATGCTTGGTGGCGGTGCAGGTGTCAGGTTGCAATAGATGATGGAAAGCGCGGTCTATAACAGGCGCGGCCTGATAAAGCTGATGTTGCGGCTGCCGGCGTTGCGGGGTCAGCTTCAAATCCTCACGGCATCCGATGCCGAGCTCTTGAATCTTTGCGGCGCGTACGAAGAGGCAAGCGCCACACTGGAAAAACTGCGCGCCCGTCCAACCGAATTTTTGCAACCTCAGATAGATGAATACCAGACCCTGTGCGAGTAAATCGAGAACGAAATCCTGTCGATATGTTACC
>NZ_RZSA01000517.1:0-4702 GCF_003998075.1 Mesorhizobium sp. M2A.F.Ca.ET.037.01.1.1
ATTCCGACAACCGGTATCGGCAGGATGAACCGTCAGACGCCGGTGAAGATGCCGCCGCCGGCGCCGGCCTTGGGGCGCTCGTCGGCGGCGCGGGCGGGCTCCTTACCGGGCTCGGGATCATGGCCATCCCGGGAGTGGGACCCGTCGTGGCGGCAGGTTGGCTAGCAGCTACGGCTGTAGGCGCGGTCGGCGGCGCTGTGGTGGGCGGAGCCGCCGGCGGCATCGTCGGGGCGCTCACGGAATCCGGTGTTTCGGAACGTGATGCACATGTCTATGCCGAGGGCGTGCGCCGCGGCGGCAGTCTGGTGACTGCCAGAGTGGATGATCGGCTAACCGGCGAAGCTGAACGGATCCTGCGTGGAGAGCGTGCCGTCAATCTTGACGAGCGGCGTAGCGCTTACGAGGCCGGGGGATGGACAGGATTTGATGCTGCCGCGGAGCCTTATGACGACATTGAGGCTGAACGAGATCGTGTTCGGCGAACCACACCGCTCTAAGAAATGCGGCCCCGTCGAACTCTCGGCGGGGCTTTTTCTTGCCGCGCGAGCGAGGCGTCCGGCATTTGGATTGCCCACGTCGGAGCCGAGGGGATGACCCGGATCGCGACCTTCAACGTCAATGGTGTGAACGGCCGACTCCCCGTGCTCCTGAAGTGGCTTGGCGAGGCCGATTATGACGTTGTTTGCCTCCAGGAGCTGAAAACGTCCGACGAGAATTTTCCCATCGAGGCAATACGGGACGCCGGCTTCGGCGCGATCTGGCACGGCCAGAAATCCTACAACGGGGTGGCGATATTGGTGCGCGGGAAGGATCCGGTCGAACGCCGCCGTGGCTTGCCTGGCGATCCCGATGACACGCACAGCCGCTATCTGGAGGCAGAGATCGACGGTCTCATCGTCGGCTGCATATATCTGCCCAATGGCAATCCCGCGCCAGGCCCCAAATTCGATTACAAGCTTCGCTGGTTCGACCGTCTCGTCGACTACAGCCGATCGCTGTTGGGCGAGCGCGCCGTGCTTTGTGGTGACTACAACGTCGTGCCCACTGAGATAGATGCTGCAGTACCCAGGCGTTGGCTGGGCGATGCTGTCTTCTTCCCCGAAAGCAGGAAAGCTTATGCGCACATGCTGAGCTTGGGCTGGGTGGATGCGATGCGCCATATCCATCCGGACAAGGGCATATACACCTATTGGAATTTTTCCTATCGCGGCGGCTACGACCGAAGCTCAGGCCTGCGGATGGACCATCTGCTCGTGAGCCCGTCACTTGCGGAAAGCCTTATGGCCGCAGGTGTCGATGTCGAGACTCGTGGGTGGGAAAAGCCAAGCGATCACGCCCCTGCCTGGGTCGACGTCGGTTAAAACCTTTTGCGCTATCGCAGTTGCAGAAAGCCTGCTTGGCAGCCGTCGCCCACGCTTCATGTCGAACCTCTGAAGGAGGCCTCAAGATGCCAAGGTTTGTTCCAGATATGACCGCACGCCTCAACCCGTCAGAGAATGCCGCTCACGAGCAGGACACGAAGTTGCGCTCCGAAGGCGCACCATCGCGAGTTTCAACTCCCGATGCATCCGGATTGCGCACCTGTACCGGCGTTCTCGCCCTCTCTATCAGGGCGTCATGTCATCAGATCTGCCGATCGCCGGACCGCGATCGAAGCTGCTGACCTCTCCGAAGCCATCGACAGAATCTCGCAGGGCCCCTGTGCTGTCCCGCACGGCGTCGTCGAGGAGGAAAAAAGACCGCCGCCATGTCAACTTTTCTGCACGAGTTGGGGTAGCGAACGCATAGGCGGACGGGAGGCATAACGGTCATCCGCGGCTGTGTAACAAACTGGGTAACAAGCGATAAGAAAATGCGAATAGATTCAACGCTTTAACTGATAGTTAGAAAAACGCTCTCTCAGCCAGAATTTTCCTAATAATCAATGATTTCAAATAGTCATCAGGCGCTTCAAGGCCAAAGCGTCGTTGGTCCGTGTAAGGAACCCGCATAGTTCGCCATGACGTTGCTCAACACCGAGGGGGTCGGCGTCCTGTCCCACGCATGTTCGATTGCGGCACCTGTCCATTGCAAGCGTCGCCGACGGCCTGGTAGGCATCAGTCGCCCGATACGGACAATCCCGCGAGAAGCGGAGCGTAGGCGGCAAGCCTGCGGGATACGAATTCCGTGAAGAGCCGCACGCGCTTCGTCTTGCGTGCCTCTCCCTGTGTGAGAAGCCAGAGCGTTCCGTACATGTGCAGGTCGGTACCCGGCACCCTCGCCAGCAGGGGGTCGGCATCTCCCACGAAGCACGGCAGAGTCGTCATCCCGAGCCCCTGCCGCACCGCGACGATCTGCGCCTCGGCATCCGTGACCCTGAACGGAACCCCGGGCGATTGGACCGACGGTCGTCGCCAAGTCGCTGCGGGAAGCGCTCGAGGCCGACACCATCATCCTGGCGGTTCCGTTCGGGAATCATTGCGACGTTGCGAAGGCTCTGCCGAGCTGGGAAGGCAAGACAGTCATCGATGCCACGAACGCGTTTCCGGTCCCTGAAGAGCTGGACGGTCTCCCGTCCTCCGCTTTCGTCGCGAAGGCGTTCACCGGCGCCAAGCTCGCGAAAGGCTTCAATCACCTGGTTGCGGCCACCCTGGCTACCGATCCGGTCGTCGAGGGCGGCCAGGGTCGTCTTTCTGTCGAGCGACGACGAGGACGCGGCCGCTCACGTCGCGGCCTTGGCCAGACAACTCGGGTTCGCGCCCGTCAAGCTGGGAAAGCTCAACGAGGGTGGCGCGCTCGTGCACGCACGCGGCCGCACTTGGGGCCCGCTGATCTTCCAGGACCTGTTCAAGAAGGAACCGTAATGGATTTGCTGTCCACTGTCAGAGGTGCGGCTTGCGCGAGCCCCTCCATGAGAGATCCACGCGGGCTAAGTCAAATCCGAGGTCCGGCAGCGAAGACGGCTTACTGGTTCGTGGCGTTGCGATAGATATTGAGCACGCGCGTCACGCTGCCGAGCAGAAGCCCATGCGCGGTCGGTCTGATGCGGCCCGCGCCGACCTCGACATCGAGGTGGCCAATATATTGGCTGATCAGCGGGCGGGGAATCTCCCTGTCGCCAAGCGCGGCCAGCACCGCTCCGGTTGCGCGCTGCGCTTCCGGCGCCAGCCAGTAGTAACGGATGCGATCGCTGAAGGAGAAATGCCGCCGCAGACGCTGCTCGTCGGGCGTGCCACAATAGTATTTCTGCCAGTTGCCGGACGAGGCGAGCATCACGCGCTCCATGGCCGCCGGCAGGGTTTCACGCAACGGATCGGGCGCCAGTTCGTCGGCAATGTGGCTGAGGCCGTAGAGCGCCTCGCGCAGCGCGAATGTCAGCCACGGGCCGACTTTGAGGATGGCGAAACCGTCACGCACCAGCATGCCAAGCGCTTCCGCGGGCTGGTAGTCGGTCGAGTGCGCTTCGAAGACGAATTGCGGCATGCGTTCCAGCACAGTGACCAGCTCAGTCGCTTTCTCCGTCGCATAGGCGACGATATCGGCATTGCCGAATTCGACGCCGGGCTGGACGACGACGCCGACGACCCGGTCAAAGGCGCCATCGAGGCCGAGGCGAGAGAAAGCCTTGCGGTGGACCTCGACCGTGCGGAGCGCGTCGGCAGGCTCGGTCACATGCGTGTGCTCGAGCGGTTCGAGCGCGCCGCCGGGCACCGGCACCTCGGTGCCGATGATGTAGACGGGTTTCTCACCGCCGGCGCGCGCGACCGCCGCCTCGGCGACCTTGGCAAGCTCAGCCGCGCGGGCGGCAATCGTCTCGTCGGGGAGCGGCACCGGATCGTCGGCGCAGGCCATGCTGGTGTCGAGATGCAGCTTGGTGAACCCGGCGGCCGCATAGGCGTCGATCATCGCGGCCGCTTTCCGCATCGCCCCGGCAGCGGAGTCGTGCTTCCAGGGATTGGGTCCAAGATGGTCGCCGCCGAGGATCAGACGATCGAGGGGAAGACCGGCCCTGCCGGCATACGTTTCGACGAGGCCGCGAAAGGCGGCCGGCGCCATGCCGGTGTAGCCGCCTTCGTGATTGACCTGGTTACAGGTCGCCTCGATGAGGACATCCGCGCCATGCAGCGCGCCGTGGCGGAGCGCCGCGTCGATCACCAGCGGATGCGCCGAGCAGATCGAGGTGATGCCTCCCTTGCCGCCCGCCGCCCGCCGCGCGCCGATGGCCGCAAGTCTCTTGGTCGCGGAGCTCATGCGCGTGTACCGGCCCCGGCTATGAAAGCCTCGACATCGGCGAGCCGGTGAATGCCTTCCATGGGTCCCTTCCGCGTCACGGCCAGCGCGCCGCAGGCGTTGGCGATGCGCAGCGCCTCGGCAGGTGCGGCGCCGCGCAACCAGAAGCATACGAAGGCGGCTCCGAAGCAGTCGCCGGCGCCAGTCGGGTCCACTTCCTCGACGGCGAATCCGGGCATTGCGACCGAGCGCTGGCGATCGTGATAGACGGCGCCGGCAGCGCCTCTCTTCAGCACGATGCAGGCTATGCCCCGACCAAGCAGCTCGGCGATCACGCCCTGCTCGTCGCCCGCTGAAGAGAACAGGAGCAACTCGTTGCCGCTTGGCAGAAAGACGTCGGTCTGCGCCAACACCCTGTCGAGCGCCTCGCTCATGCCGGTGTCCTGCATGATCTCGCGCCGGACGTTGGGGTCGAAGGACACGGTGCCGCCC
>NZ_RZSA01000518.1:0-4691 GCF_003998075.1 Mesorhizobium sp. M2A.F.Ca.ET.037.01.1.1
CCCGCCATGACCGGCCCAGCGCGCGCCATGCAGCCGGATCAGCCGGTCGAGAAATATCTGCGGATCGGACTCGCCGCGCCTGACGACAACGGCTCCCCTTCGCCGGGCGGCTCGCTCGGCGCGGCGCAACTGACGTCTTCGTCTCGCCGGAACAGAATAGGCCAGGGTTCGATCGCCATCGAGCGGCAGCACGGGACAGGCGGCCTGCGCCATCGACCGGCGCTCTTGCGCATTCGGCAGCTCAAGGCTCAGCGACACGGCATCGGCCGGGAGGTCGGGCAGGATCCATTGCGACCATTCGAGCGAGAGCACCGCGTCGGCAATGGCGGCGCCAGCCTTCGCTTCCAGTTCCGGCACGCACAAGATGTCGAGGTAGTCGCTTAGAGAAATGCCGATGGGCAGCAGGCGCTGACCGCGATCATGCCTTTCGACATAGAGCGGCGCCAGGCCGGCGAGGGCGTCTCCACTCCACACTGCAATGGCCGCAAGGTCGCCGGGCGCGAATGTCCGCCACCACGGAATGAGCCAGGCAGGAGACTGGAACGGCGTGGCCGAGATGCTCCGCCGCCAGAGCCGCCACCAATGCGGCTCCAGGTCCTCGAATGCTCTCGCGTCACGAATGATCTCGGTGCGCAGACCGCCCATCAGCCGGTTCCCAGCAAGGCGCGACGGGTGCCAAGCTTCGCCAGCGCTTCGTAGGCATCCATGTAGGATGCGGTCATGCGCTCAAGCGAGAAGCGGCGACGCGCCTCCGCACGGCATGCCTCGTGGTCCAGGGCTCCGGAAGCGATAATGGCCTTCGCCGTCTCCTCGACGTCATTGACCAGGAACCCGGTCCTGCCGTGCTGGACGACATCGGGAAGGGCGCCGTTCGGGAACGCGACGACCGGTGTGCCGCAGGCGAGCGCCTCCATCGCGACAAGCGAGCTTGTTTCGGGAGCAAGGCTGGGAATGACCAGGCAGCGTGCGGTGTTGAGCAGCCGCCGCTTGGCGCAGAAGCCGAGTGGCCCGAGGAAACGCCGCTGGCGATCGAGCCGAGGGCGGACCTCGTCGGCGAAATAGCGCAGATGGGTTTCGTAGGGATAGACCTGACCGGCGATCGCCAGAGGCATGCCAGCGCGCTTGGCTGCCTCTATCGCGAGATGGATGCCCTTTTCGGGACAGATGCGGCTGAGCACCAGCGCGAAATTGCGCCGCGACCGAAGCTCGTTCAGCGCATGGACATCGACGCCGTTCGGGATAGGCCGTGCAAGTCTCGATCCTGCCGGCGCCGTCCTGTGCTGCGCCGGCGAGACCGCATGCAGCCACAAGTCCTCGCGTGACGGCGCCAGCACCTCGGGCGGGTACCAGCCGAGTGGCAGGTGCAATGTCACCAGGGTGGGACCGTCGTCAGGCAGATAGGCATCGAAATCGATCCCGTGGAGGTGAACGACGTCGATCGGCCAGCGCGCCCGGGCGGTCGCGATCGCATCGCGATGCGCCTGATGAGCTCGGTCCTTCGCCGCCTCATCGAGCACTCCCGCCTCGGCTGGTGTTTCCACCAGGACGCCGGCCGTGCTTGAGCCGTGGCAGGCGACGACAACCGAACGGTGGCCTTTTTCAACCAGCGCCCGATCCAGCGCCGACAGCACCTGCTCGGCCCCGCCGACCGCATCCGGCCCGACGGGCGCGAGAGGGTAGGCGACGTTGAGGACAGTCAGTGTCATCGTTGATCTGGGGCCTCACCAAGCCGCCGACACGCGCTGCGTCGGCGCCATCTCGTCGCCGATCGCGGGAGCATAGCGGCGGATCATCTCCGCGCAGAACTCGGCGAATTCCTCGGGGATCTGGGGTGGGCTGGTGTGGTGAGGCTGCAGGCCCCGATGTTCCGGCGTGAAGCAGAAGGTGACGGTGACGTTGAAGTCGGCCAGCGCTTCCATCTGGCGGTCGAACCAGTCCAGCGCATTCGGCCGAAAACTGTCGGCCCAAGACAGGCCGGTGCGCAGGTGGGTGACACCCAGACGTTCCATCCAGGCAACAGCGTCGTCCAACCGGTGATCCTCATAGTGGAACCACTGCACCAGGCCCATTTGCGGAGTGTGGCGCACGAATTCCTCGAGCGCCGGCTTGGGCGTGCCGTCCTCGCGAAGCAGGCCCATGTAGAAGTGCCTGTAATAGGACGAACCTTCCGCCTCCCGATGGCGCGTCGTCGCTTCCCAGGAGCGCGGCAGATCGTAGAGGCTGTACCACTGAACGCGCGGCGCAAGTCCGAGCAAAAGCTCCGCTGTCCGGCGCAAGCCCCAGACTTGCACCTCCTCGGCGCCAAAGGTCGACACACCGACCTCGCTGACCCAAACCGGAATGTCGGCGACCGTCGCGATCTCTCCGAGCTTGTGCGGCCACTCGTGGATTTGCCAGAGGTTCCAGTCGAGCGGGAAGCCATGCACGGCGACCGCGTCGACATGGTCGAGCACGCCGAACTCCTTCATGCGTGTCATGAACCCGGCATCGATCGGCGAAATGCCGCCCAGCACCTTTGTGATGGCAGGATTTTCCCGGCCGATGGCATCGGCCGCCAGGGTCGCCATTGTGGCAAAACGGCTCCAGTCGGGGTCGAGCTCAGGGTCCCAGTGCGATTTGTTGTTGGGCTCGTTCCAGATCATGGCGGCTTCAATCATGGGTCTCTCCTTTCGAAGGATAGACGGCGGCGCTGCCGGCCGGTTCGCCGGACGCGCGGCAGAAATAGACCTCGTCTTCCGGGTGGAGCAGGATCTCGAACCCGGCGCTGCGCAGCATCGCTTCGGTGCAGGCGCGGTTTGGAATCCACCAGTTGGTCGGGTCGTCCGCATAGCGATGCTCGATGAAGTGCAGCTTCGGAAACTCGGGCTGATCGAAGAGGTCGCGTGTCCAGAAATGGTAGTTCTGCTCAAGCGGCAGGACTTCGTTGCTGCCCCGCTGCATCGACTGGAAGATCATCAGGTCGCTCGCGACATGGCCGCGGATCAGGTCGAGCGCCAGCAACGGGTGGCGCAGGTGGTAAAGCACGCCCATGAACAGCACGATGTCGAAGCGCTCGCCGAGCGAGGCGACGTCGTAGACCGACAGTTCCCGGAACTCGATCTCGCAGTCGGCGATCTCGGCGGCGAAACGCGCCTGGGCGAGATAGGCTTGGTCGAAGTCGATTCCCAGCACGCGATCGGCGCCACGTTTCTTCATTTCGATCGAGTAAAAGCCGGCATTGCAGCCGATATCGAGCACCGACTTGCCCGAAAGATCTGTCGGAATGGCATCCGCGAATTTGCGCCATTTGATCAGCGGATAGTTGCCGAGGAAATGATCGGGAGCAGTCTCCACGCCCGCGAGCTCCATATTGTGGAACCACGGCCCCAATGCGTCGATGCGGCGGCGTATTTCCGTGCTGGAATGCAGCATGGCTAAGCTCCTTCGCCTGGAACGGTTGGCACTGCCGGACAGTCCTGCGATGCGAATGTCGGCAGGGTCCCGTCATCGATGGCGTCGTTGCTTTCGAGCAGCCTGAGCGCCGTGCGATAGCCGTTGAAGGTACCGACATCGACATAGGCCGTCCCCGCCTTGACGCCGTAAGCTTCGCCTCCGCCTGCGAGATAAGCGTTGACCAGCGTGCCGAAATACTCGTCGACGCCGTCGCGCTGGCGCCACAGGGCCGCCAGTTGATGAAAGATACGGCCCGGCATCTTGAAGGCGCCCCAGACCCAGTTTGTCGCGGCGTCAGCTTGCTTGACCTGGATCTGCTCGACCCGCCCGTTCTCGTCGAGGACGACGGCGTCGAACAGTTCCGGGCGATCGACCGGAAACATCAGGAAGGACAGCCGGTCGTCGGCCAGACGGCAGAAGCCGTCTTCAGGGAACCAGATCGTGTCCGGCAGGCCGATCAGGACCGTTTCGTCCGGCGTCACGAGCGGCGCGGCGCGGAAGATCGCGTCGCAGAGTCCGATCGGAGACGGCTGCGCCACGAAGATCGCCGCGGCGTCGCCATAGCCGGCGGCGTAATATTCGAGGATGTCCGACTTGCCGGAACCGATGATGAAGCAGATGCGGTCGACGCCGTTGCGCACCATGCGCCGCACCAGATATTCGCTCACCGCGCAAGGGCGTTCGGTCTGGCCGTCCAGGCGGCTGCCGACCGGCAGCAGCTCCTTGGAGAAACCCAGCGGCTGAATGCGGCTGCCACGACCGGCGGCAGGCACGATGCCAAACATCAGACAGCTTCCTCCATTGTGCCCCTCGACGTGGATGCAAAAGCGTCGTTCAGGATGCGGTCGAGTTCGGCGGCGCGATGCGCTGAGGTATGCTCGTCGAGGACACGCTCCCGGGCGCGGCGGCCGAGCGTTGCGATCTCATTGTCGGACAGGCCAAGCGCGGCAACGACGTCGCCGGTGCTGTGCGCCAACAGAATCTCGCTGCCGGGCGTGAAGAAACTGTCGAGGCCGGCCCAGTCGTCGGAGATGATCGCGGCGCCGCACGCAGCCGCCTCGAACAGACGGCCTGACGGGCACCAGCCCTGTCGCGCCATCGCTTCGCGGGTGACGTTGAGCGTCAGGCGCGAGGAGGAAAAGAAGGCCGGGTGGTCGGCGGGGGGCAGGTGCCTGACGAAATAGATGTTGCTGCTCCAGGGGAAGTCCTGCGGGTACTGCGCCCCGCCTATGACGAAACGGCGGTTCGGCAGTCGGGCC
>NZ_RZSA01000519.1:0-4686 GCF_003998075.1 Mesorhizobium sp. M2A.F.Ca.ET.037.01.1.1
GCGGATGAAGACCATGGCGTTGATCGAGCTCGAGCCGCCGAGCAGCTTGCCGCGCGGCCAGTGGTCGGCATTTCCGGCGAGACCGGGATCCGGCTCGGCCTTGTAGTTCCAGTTGACGGCCGGGTCGAAGAAGGTCTTGCCGTAGCCGAGCGGCATCTGGACGTAGAACCTTTGATCGGTCCCGCCGGCCTCCAGCACCAGCACCGAGAAGCGGCCCGAAGCCGACAATTTGTCGGCCACGACCGAACCGGCTGAGCCGGAGCCGACGATGATGAAATCATAAGTCTGCATGATAGGCGGGCGCGCTCCGAAATTCGCGGCCTAGCCTAGACATTGCCGGTTCACGTCGTCGCCGGACCTTCCGGCATGGCTTGTGAAAAAAGCGACTGCTCCGGCGGCGCAGTTTTCGCTTTCAGCAGAGCTTGCGACATCGCAATCGCATTGGTACGGGTTCAGGAAAGCAGCGGCTGAAGGAGTTTCCTATGGTGCATTACGCGGACGGAAAACCTCTTGGCGATCTCACGCTGCGCACGCTCGCCATGCCGTCCGACGCCAATGCCGCCGGCGACATCTTCGGCGGCTGGGTGATGGCGCAGATGGACCTTGCCTGCGGCATCCGCGCCGCCGAGCGCGCCAAGGGCCGGGTGGTCACCGCCGCGGTCAAGGAGATGTCCTTCGCCAAGCCGATGAAGATCGGCGACACGCTATGCATCTACACCCATGTCGAGCGCGTCGGCCGCACCTCGATGGTGCTCAAGGTCGAGGCCTGGGCGCAGCGCTACCTTTCCGACCTGATGGAGAAGGTCACCCATGCCGATTTCGTCATGGTGGCGCTCGACGGCGAAGGCAAGCCGAAGCCGGTTCCGGCCGAGAGCTGACGGGTCTCCGATTCTCCCCAGGCTTGCCGTTTTGTAACGACGCCCGCGCGGCAGATGCGCTCCGCGACATCCAATGGTTGCCTTCGCGCCCCAGTTAGTGGTCGCGCGAGGGGAAAACAATGCGTCAACACATGCTGAACGGCTGGCTCGTGGCCGCCCTTATTGCTCTGGTCTGCCTGCTCGGCGTTACAGCCTATGTGGAGATCAGCAAAGACCTTCCACGCGTTGCCTGCGTGAGGGACCCGAAGGCGATCGACAAGAAGGACGCGCAGCACGAGAACTGCTCGACACCATGCTGCACCACTACCGCTGCAAGCGCCTGATCGGTGGCCGCCTAAAGACAGTCATCCTTGTCGAGACGGTTACGCGGACACAACTGCGAGGCTAGCTGGAGAGCCGCAGCAAATCCGATCAAAGCCGGAGGCACGACAGGCCCGGCGCCGAGCGACACGGGTTGTTCAATGGTTCGCAAACCTTTGAACCAAAAAGGGGTTCAGGCTTGCTGGCTGTCGAATTTCGCTCTCGCTTCGCGGACCCGATTTGTGTTCTTGCGCGCCCATTCGCCCAGAGCGCCGACCGGCACGAGCAGCTCATGACCGAGCTCGGTCAGCTCGTAATCGACACGCGGCGGAATGGTCGGAAACACTTTTCGCGTCACGAACCCATCGCGTTCCAGACCGCGCAAGGTGGTGGTCAGCATTTTTTGCGAAATGCCGCCGACGGCGGCGCGCAATTCGTTGAAGCGCATCGCGCCGTCACCCAGCTTGCCGACCACGAGCACGGTCCATTTATCGCCGACCCGCTGCAGGATTTCCGACACGGCACGGCAGTCTTCGGTGATATGCGGGTGCCTCAGTAACATAAACGTGCCCCCTTGCGCGCTGGTTTGTCAGTATCACATATAGCGCCGGTATCCAAACGATACCAGAAATTCCCGCAAGGAGAGCCCCTTATGTCCAAGCCCAAAATCGCCATCGTCGTCGGTTCGACGCGCGCCGCCCGCTTCGCCGACGTGCCGACGCAGTGGATCGCCAAGATCGCCAAGGCTCATGCCGACATCGACGTCGAGATCGTCGATCTGCGCGACTGGCCGCTGCCCTTCTTCGACGAGGTCGCATCCTCCGCCTGGGCGCCGTCGCAGAACGAAGTGGCGCAGCGCTGGCAGAAGAAGGTCGCCGAGTTCGACGGCTTCATCTTCACCGCCGCCGAATACAATCACGCTCCGACCGGTGTCTTGAAGAACGCCATCGACTACGCCGCCAATGAATGGAACAAGAAGCCGGCCGGCTTTGTCGGCTACGGCTCGGTCGGCGGCGCGCGCGCGGTCGAACAGCTCCGCCTGATCGCCGTCGAGCTGCAGATGGCGCCGGTCAAGTCGGCCGTCCATATCGCCTGGGGCGATTTCCTTGCGGTGCGCCAGGGCGAGAAGAAGCTCGAGGACGTCGAGCATCTGAACCAGGCCGCCGCCGCGCTGGTCAACGACGTCGCCTGGTGGGCCAAGGTGCTGAAGGCGGCCCGCGCCGCCGATGCGATCGCCGGCGAAGCCCAGGCCGCTTAAAGCGCCTGCGAAAAATCATCCTCCCGAAGGGCGGCGCTTGCGTCGCCCTTTTTGTTTGCAGCAACGGCTCGTGCAAGTTCGTTCGCGCCGGCTCGATATGCAGCGCCGGCGCGTCCGATCATACTGACTTGCATAATGCAATCGACTTGGCTATATCTAACTTTCATTTTGAAAGTGAGTCACGAGAATGGTTGCCAGGACGAGCTTCGAAACGCGCCCATGCCCCATCGCGCGCAGCCTCGACGAGGTCGGCGAGTGGTGGAGCATCCTGTTGCTGCGCGACGCCTTCCAGGGCCTTACCCGCTTCGACCAGTTCCAGAAGAGCCTTGATATCGCGCCCAACATGCTGACGCGGCGGCTGAATAGCCTGGTCGAGCGCGGGCTGTTCGAGAAGCGCGCCTACTGCGAGCGGCCGCTGCGCCATGAATATGTGCTGACGGCCAAGGGCCGCGATTTCCGGCCGGTGCTGCTTACGCTGCTTGCCTGGGGCAACCGGCACCTGGCGCCCGAGGGCCCGAGCCTTGTCGTGGTCGACACGGCGGACGGGCGCTGGGCCGATCCGGTCCTGGTCGACAAGGAGACCGGCAGGCAACTCGACAGCGGCGGCTTCGCCTTGGCCACCGGGCCGAGGGCCAGTGATCGCATGCGGCGGCACTATCGCTTCAGCAGCCAAGGGCCGGGCCTCCCGCTGATCGAGAACGGCGGCCAGGAAGAGGCGCGAAGCAGATGAACAAGGCTCTTTCCCCGGCCGAGTTGCAGGCCTCCGTCGTTGAAGCCCCGAAGCCGGCGAGGAAGCGGCGCAAGCCGCTGCTGCTCGGGGCAGCCCTGATCGCTATCGCTGCCGCCGGTTGGTTTGGCGCCGAGTGGTGGCAGGCCAACCGCTTCATGGTAACGACCGACGACGGCTATGTGGGCGGCAATGTCACGCCGCTGGCGCCGCGCGTCGCCGGCCATATCGACCAGGTGCTCGTCGAGGACAATCAGCATGTCAGCGCCGGCCAGCCGGTCATCCGCATCGACGACAGGCCGTTCAAGGCGGCGCTGGAACGCGCGCAGGCATCGGTGCAGCAGAAGCAGTCGGCGCTCGACAATCTGCGTGCTCAAATCTCACTGCAGAACTCGCTGATCGAGCAGGCCAGCGCCGATCTCGAGGCGAAGAGCGCCGCCGCTCTCTTCACGGCGCAGGATGCCAAGCGCTACGCGGTGCTCGCCAGCGCCAGGACCGGCTCGCAGCAGGATGCCCAGAAGAGCGCCGCGGCCGACGGCCAGGCGCAGGCCTCCGTCGCCGCCGCGCGGGCCGCGCTTGCGGCGTCGAGGCAACAACTCGACGTCCTCAACACCCAGATTTCGGAAGCGACGGCGGAAGTCGCGGCGGCCAAGGCGGATCTCGACACCGCCCGGCTCGACCTCGGCTTCACGGAAATCCGCTCGCCGATCGACGGCATCGTCGGCAACAGGCTGGCGCAGGTCGGCACCTATGTCTCGCCGGGCAGCTATCTGCTGACCATCGTTCCCGCCTCGGGCCTATGGGTCGACGCCAATTTCAAGGAAGACCAGTTGCGGGCGATGGCCGACGGGCAGGCCGCTACCGTCTATGCCGATATCGCTCCCGACCAGCCGCTCAAGGGCCATGTCACCAGCCTGGGGCCGGCCACGGGGGCGATCTTCAGCGTCATCCCGCCGCAGAACGCGACCGGCAATTTCACCAAGATCGTGCAGCGGGTGCCGGTGAGGATCGCGATCGATGCCGACCAGGCGGGCAAGGTGGCGCTGCGGCCAGGCCTGTCCACCGTCGTCACCGTCGATACCGGATCGCATTGAGGGCGCCATGTCAGCGCCGGCCGCCCCGCAATCCTTCCTCGCCAGCATCCTGCCATTCATGGTGATGTGCGTGGGGATGTTCATCGCGCTGCTCGACATCCAGATCGTCGCCTCCTCGCTGCAGGATATCGGCGGCGGCCTGTCGGCCGCGCAGGACCAGATCGGCTGGGTCCAGACCTCCTATCTGGTGGCGGAGATCATCGTCATCCCGCTGTCGGGCTGGCTGACGCGGGTGTTTTCAACGCGCTGGCTTTTCACCATCTCAGCGGCCGGCTTCACGCTTGCCAGCATGCTGTGCGGCTTTGCCTGGAACATCGAAAGCATGATCGTGTTCCGGGCGCTGCAGGGGCTGCTCGGCGCCTCGATGATCCCGACGGTGTTCACCTCGTCCTTCCACTATTTCCAGGGCCCGAGGCGCCTCTATGCCGC
>NZ_RZSA01000051.1:0-13079 GCF_003998075.1 Mesorhizobium sp. M2A.F.Ca.ET.037.01.1.1
AGCTGGTCACGGACTGCTCGTGAGCCGTGGCCACATAGCCCTTAACGGCTTGGACATCGAGCGAGGCCGGATCGATGTTGAGGCCGGCGCCAGGCTGAACGATATTCGCGACAATCAGCCCGACAACAAAAGCGAGCGTCGAAAAGGTGAGAAAATAGACCATCGCCTTGGCGGCAACTCGGCCGACCTTCTGCAGATCGCTCATGCCGGCAATGCCGGTCGCCATTGTCAGGAAGATGACAGGTACGGTGATTATCTTGACGACATCGACGAAGGCATCGCCGAGCGGCTTCAGGCTGTGGCCGGTCTCCAAATGGAAATAGCCGATTGCGGCACCCAGGATTATGGCGGCAAGTACCTGCACGTAGGTCCGGGCAAAATGGCGCTTGCGGGGCGCTGCGATCGCGCGGGGAACTCTTGGAACCAACACCGTCTCTCTCCTTGACCGGATCGGGGTGGGGCTCCTCCCTCTCCCATGCAGTGCTCCGGTCGAACGCTGCGCCCACTTCGGCGCAAACGATGTGCCAAATAGCAAAGAGGGGAAAACGCGCAGGACCTCACGCAATGCTTGCGATTCGCTCTCCCACACTCGTGCAGTGGTTGCCTGTCGCAACTATGGAAGGGTCGATTCTTGGGAACTCCAAAGGCCGCTCTTTGCGTCGAGCAGCTTGGCTGCCTGGAAGGTTCCCTCTTTGCCTTGCGGTCTGCGAGCTGAGTCCAGATCGTCATCATTTGGCTGCGCGCCGCACGGGGCTCGAAAGATTCAATCGAGGACGGGTCCTCTTGGAAAACGGGGGCAGCGTTGGTCAAGCCCTTCCACCCTGCTGTCCCAATGGTGTTCAGAAGCTCAGTTCACGATCAAGCGATGGATCAGCGTCATCTGGCGTTTGCGCCATCGCGGCGGCGTTGCAACGGGTCTGCCAAAGATGAGAAGGCCGCGAGGCAGGGTCCGAGACCTAGACTCCAACCTCATAGCGCGCTCGGCTCGCGTTCGGAAGGTTCGAACCGCAGCACGATCAGGTGGCGACACCGTTGGTCGGAACCGGAACCCGACGAATGATCGTTCGTGACCGACATCTGTGAACAAGCAGTATGTGTCATTGCAATCACCACCCGTTGCGCGGAAATGCCCATATGGCCGTGAATGAACTGGATTTGGTGATTTTCCAGATGGCGGTGGAAAGCGTCCGCTTGCTCTCTTCAAGCTTTGATGAGAAGGCGGCTGAGATAGCCACGAGGAGCCGTGGTAGCCTTCTTTTTGACGTGCGGGTGGACGGTGACCTGGAGGTCCAGCGAGTCGCAGCCATTGGATATCCAGGCGACAAGATCGGTGTGGTGGCATTGGACCGAGAGGGCCTTGTTAGCTGTTGTTGCCTAGTCAATGGCACCTTCTCACCTTTCATTGCACCGTTGGAGAACTGGACCAGCATGCCCCTTTCGATGCAGGCCCAGATCGATGTCACAGGCTATGCGAGGCTCCTTCTGGCCGCCTTGCGAAATGCTGGACATATGCTGGACAGGTAGCATCGCGATGATGTCTGTGATGAGATGGTGCAAACGGCTGGATGAGGCGATCGCTTGCTGGCAGCTTTGGCAACAAAGCGATCGGTGAGTTCGCAATGCTGGAACACGTCCTTTAGACTCTGCAGTTAAGTTAGCGGACTACCATCTGACGAATGCCCTCTGACAGTCTGCATGGCGCGGCATGCCCTCTTAGGAATGCAGCCGTGGTTCTACACCATCGGCTGTTTTTGTGTCGAAGGCGACGGGCACGCCATGAACGAAGGAAGCGGCCGCCAACAGTTCCTCCAACTCGCGGTCGGTGGCCTTGCATGCCGGCATTAGTGTTCGGATGGCGCGGATCGCCTGCGCCATGGAGAGAAAGCGGACCCTTCCCCTGGAAAGGACATAGGCTTCTGCGGCTTTTTCGACGGTGACGGTGTGAAACGAATTGGTCATGACGAATTCCTCCCTGAACCCTGACCAACCCGACTTATGGCACGAATTCGACCGCCTTCAAGCCTATGTCCGATTGCGGACAATAGCTGCGATTCGTTCAAAACCGCTGATGCTTTTGGGCGACCTGGTGAGGGGCAAGGAGACGTCGGCTGAACCCGTTTCAACCGACATGCTTCAGGCAGCGGCCAGGCCGAAATAACGCTGCTCCTCCTTGTCATAAGCGCCATGTGTGAGCTTTATCAATCCGGCACGGTCGATGATCGTGATCTCGCCGCGCTTGGCGTGCACCAGTCCTCGATACTCAAGCATTTGCAGGGCCGTGGTGACCCCGGGCGGTGGGCGCGAGCATGGTCGCCAGAAATTCATGCGTCGGGAGGATCTTATCTCCTTCCGCACGGTCGTGGACCATCAGCTGCCAGCGGGCCAGCCGTTCTTCGATCTTGGAGTGGCCATTGACCAGTGCCGTCCGGCATGATTGGACGAGGAACGCGTGGGCATAATCCAGCACTGAGGTGCGAAGCGACGGGCTAATCGCAGGGCGAAGGTTTTCAACCGGCAGGCGCCAGGTAGTGCTTTCCTTTCCGAGAATGACGGCAATTCCTTTCATCCCGTCATAGCCGACAATGCCGACTTCACCTTGCCGCCCGCCGGTCATGGTGGCGACCACCGACGCGATGCCCCTCTCGGGAAAATATACGTTCTTGATCGGCTGATGCGCGACCTCCAACTGGTCCTTGATGCCCGGTTCGACGTGATGCAGCGATGGTCGCAAAAGCGCGAAGTCCTGCGGGGTGAGGGCTTCAGCACCTGGTCGCGAAAGAGGGATCGGGCAAGGCTCTCTTCCAACGGGGCAAGAGCGCGTACGTCTTACTGTCGGCTGCACCGAAGTAAATGCCGGCCGATGCCAAAGCATAGGCTTCGAAACGCGCGATTGCAAAGCCCTGTCGGGGCAGTGCAGTCATGCTAGAAGTCGCGCCGCCTACGATAGGCAGCGGATGACATGATTCCCTTCTGCGGCGGCCACCAAGAACGGCTCGGGCACGCTTTAATCGTTCATACACAAGCTCGCAGGAATGTAAGCAGCGGAACAATCGGGTGATTCGTACCGCCCTGCCCTTTCAGAGATCAAGTCATTGGACGTCAATTCGGCTGGAACGCCTCGTCGAACGGCCCAGGAAAATGCAGCCGGATGAGCAATGGTGGTTCACCTTATGTGCGGTCCCGGATATGCGGTCCGGCGGCTCATCTCCCAATAGCTTGTCGATGGGGAAGTGGAACTCGTCATGTCGCCGCGAACCGTCACCGCGCTAGCGGGGCTCTTTTGAAGACGCCGGTGTTTTTCTTTGTGGAACTGAATCTGTGAGGTGATTGATGCATGAATCAAACATTTGCGTATTTCCGCTGCATCGGCGACGTATATTGGTCGAAAGTATCGCCCAGGCCCTCGAGACCAAGAACGGCGAGGCGGCGAGTGCGTTCTGGCGCTGTGCTGCCAAGAAAATGCTCATTCAATTGTCCGATGTAGGAATTGCGCCAGAGCTCGCTGCGCAGGAGGTTGGAAGCCTTCTTCATGCGGTCTTGGACGACATGGCCAACCGAACGGTAATGCACAAAGCATAGGCTCGGGCGCTGTTGGACCGCGCGTCAGCTCGGGTCCTTATCAGGGGACTGCTCCGACTGGCCGACGGTCCGGCCAAACCGGCATACCGGCAAAGGTTTGAGGTTGCGATCGCTCACGGCGGCCGGTCCAATATTCTAAGACGACCTCAGAAGCCACGTTGGCTTCTTTGGACGAAGCGGAGGGGCGCCATTTTGGCGTGCTCACGCTGGACTGCGGGTTGCGCCTACGGAAATCCAAAGTCCGGCCGCGCGAGCCAATCGACCGGAACAGTCGAAAGCTCGTGGGGGCGGGTCCGCTCACCCTCACGGCGGCGGTGGCGGCCGTGAGCAGACTTAACTCAAGTCACGGCTGAGCATCCGCAGGCGCTATGCCGATTGGATGAGAACTGGTTGCCACAACACCGGCCCGTTGAGGCGTCCCCTCCAGCGGATGCGCAAGAGACTGGCGTAGGAAATATCGAGGAAGCCGGCGACTGCCTCGGTGTTGCCGACCTGCTTGGGCTGTCCGATACGTGACAACGGCCAGGTGGCGAGACGAAGGATCCTTTCGATGCGCGTATCTGTCACCGTTACGATCCCGGAGAGATTGTTGGCCAAGCCGAATTCGATGATCCCCGCGAAGAGCTCGTAGGTTGCTTGGGCCAGGCCGCCAGCTGCCTTCGGCGCTGTCGCAGGGAGATCGAGCGCGAAACGACTACTCTCCCAGATATCGGCACTCGCAGGGACCACCATCTCATCCAGCAGCGTCGGAAACGTATCGCGCAACATTGTCGGTCCGGTGGTCGGCAAAAGGCGGACGCAGCCGCAAGTTCGCCAATCGGACCCCTTGAGAAGCAGGTAGACGGGGTTCAGGCTGTCAAACGGGTCCGTTTCCATTTCGCCTTCGGTCTGCACTTCCCAATCGAGCCGCTTCTTGAAAACCCGATACCTAAGTCCGTGCATTTCCTTGAGTTCGCTCGCAAACTCGGCGTAGCAGTCGGGTGTTATCAGCTGCATCATTGTCGTCTCCGTGCGGGATGTGTCCACGCAATCGAAGGGCAAAGCCGTCATGAATGCAGCCTGTAGACCTTTACAGCTAGACTTGGAGAGGATCAGGATCTCGCCCGAGCAGCCATCCGCACTACGGCCTGGTTGATGGTTCGCACGCCAAGCTTCGCCTTGGCGTTTTCCTGATGGAAGGTCACGGTGCGTTTCGAGACACCGAGAATCTGGCTGATATCCCAGGCCGACTTGCCGCACGCCGCCCATTTCAGGCACTCGAACTCCCGCCGGGTGAGCGTTATGCCATCTACCACGCAATCTTCGGCGAGCCTGCGCCGGGCATGGATATGAACGTTGATCGCAACCAGTTGCATTGCTTTTTCGTAGCGCGTCAGCGACCTCAGAAATGGCGGATGCGCCTCGTTGGAGGCGAAGGTCAGTGCGGCGAACCGGCCGCGATGATCATGCATCGACATGGTCAGTCCGCCGCGAATGCCGAACTCAGCTGCTTTTTCCAGGACTTCCTGCTGAGAGGTCGGCAAATAACGGTGATCGCGGTCCACACCCCAGTCGAAGGTATCCCAGCCCCGCAGTCCCCGCAGGATCACGGGATCCACGCTGTGGTAGCGCTGTTGCAGGTAATGTGATGTCCATGATGATGGATAATTCGAGATCAATCGCGGCCTGTCGCCGGAAGCGGATGGGTAGGTGAAATAAGCGAAGAGCGGAAAGTCGAACCCGGCTGCGGCGGACGCCATTGCCTCATGGAGATCGACGGCATCGACGCTTGCAGAGAGTTGCTCGACCAAGGTTTCAAATACGCGATGCATCTGCGCTTAGCGTACCTCGCGGAGGTTGCTGGAAGCCGACGGAGACGTGGTTCTAAATGATGGCCTGTCCCTGCAGGGCATACGACGCGCCGCCGTCATCACCGCAATTGCTGTGCTGCTTCCGATTGGAGAGAGCTCCGCCCACCTGACCAACTACCGATGGGTGATATTGCGACGTTATCGATGAGCCGCGTGTCGCCAAGCCAAGCCGCAGCAAGCAAGCGTGCCGGTCGGTCAAGGCTTGCTAACGATTGCAGGTCTGTTTCTCCGCGCAGCTCCAGGTATTCGAGCTCGCGATAGCCGGCAGCCAGAATTGCTGCACGCGCTTCATCAAGCGTAGGCAGGATGGGGGAGCCGCGTGCAAGCCGCTCGGCCGTATCGAGCAGGACCGATGCTAGTTTTGGGGCAATGGCGCGTTGGGCTGGGGAGAGCCGCACGTTACGCGACGATAGCGCAAGACCATCGGCTTCGCGGACTGTCGGACAGGGCACAATAGTGATCGGAATGTCGAGATCCCGGACCAAGCGCCTGACAAGCTGAAGTTGCTGAAAATCCTTTTCGCCAAAAAAGGCGAAGTCAGCGCCGGCCTGCAGGAAGAGCTTGGCCACGACCGTCGCCACGCCATTGAAATGGCCGGGCCGGAATGCGCCGCAAAGGCATTCGCTGATGCCGGACACTGAAACGGCCGTGGCGAAGCCCACCTGGTACATTTCCTCTGTGTCCGGCACATAGAGCAGATGCGTGCCCAGCAGAGCGAGCTTGGCAGCATCGTCGCTTTCCGTCCGAGGGTAGGCAATCAGGTCGGCGGGGCTGTTGAACTGCTTGGGGTTTACGAACAGCGTCACGATCACCCGCTCGGCCCTTTCGAGCGCCTTCCGCACGAGGCTCAGATGCCCGTCGTGCAAGGCTCCCATGGTCGGCACAATACCGATCGTGGCACCCGAGCGACGCCATTGCGCAACGACGCCGCGCAGCTCGCTCACGGTTCGAGCGATCGGCACGCTCATGTGAAGTCACCGGCCTTCAAGGCGTTGACATAGAGATGTTCGACCGCCGGAAAGTGCCGGTTCCGCACATCGGTGGCGTAAGCGGCGATTGCCGCCTCAGCCTGCTCACCGAGCTCGGCATAGCGTTTGACGAACTTCGGCCGAAATGAGGTGAAGAGCCCGAGCATATCGTGGCTCACCAGAATCTGGCCGTCGCAAGCTGGCGAGGCACCGATGCCGATTGTGGGTATGTCGATATCGGCGGTTATCTGCCGTGCAAGCTGCTCCGGTATCTTTTCCAGCACCAAGGAGAAGGCGCCCGCTTCGGTTACCGCCCTGGCGTCGCGCCTGATCCGCTCTGCATCGGCTCCCCGGCCCTGCACACGATAGCCTCCAAACGTGTTTACCGCCTGCGGCGTCAGGCCCACATGGGCCATGACAGGTACGCCGCGCGCGGTAAGGAAGCGGATGGTTTCCGAGATGGTCTCGCCGCCCTCGATCTTTACCGCTGAACAACCGGTCTCACCCATCACGCGCGCAGCGTTGCCGAAAGCGTGCTCTGGGCTTTCCTCGTAGGAACCGAAGGGCAGGTCGACGACCATCAGCGCGTGTTCAAGGCCGCGGCGAACGGCCTGTCCGTGCATGATCATCATGTCGAGCGTGACCCCCAGCGTCGACGACAGGCCGTGCAGCACCATGCCGACGCTGTCGCCGACAAGAACGATGTCGCAGTGGCGATCGAGCAGCCTCGCGACCGGCGTGGTGTAGGCCGTCAAGCATACAAGTGGCGTCTGGCCTTTTCGCGATCGAATATCTGGAGGAGTCATCCCTTTTATCTCACCAGCCGCGCTCAACCGAGGCCCCTTCCCTTACGTTACCAACAGCGGGTGTCGCGTTTGGCATATTTTTGTGCGACTGCGAAGAGCTAAAAACAGCGCTTGAGTACTCTGGTGTTGACGTGCTGGCTTCCAAGGTTACATTCAATCGATTAAGGCGCTCCGTTGGGCCAACCCGCTTTCGCAAACATGGATCCTCAGACAAGAAGAACCAAGAAAGGCAAAGCCGCCGTCAAAGCTGACGAAGCCAAAGTGGACCTGACTGCCGTCGTGGTCGCCGTAAACGACAGTGAGCCCTGTGTCCTCACAGTCGGTCATGCGGACACCCTCCCTTCTGGACCTTTTGCCCTTGAGCATCGATCACTGCAGTCGGGTTTGAGGGGGTGGGTGGAGCAGCAGACCGGCCATGCACTTGGATACATCGAGCAACTCTACACCTTCGCCGATCGCGATCGCATCGGCACTGAGCGCCACCAGCGCGTCATCTCAATCAGCTATCTCGCATTGACCAGGAAGGAACAGGCAACGAACTCGGCCGCGTGCGGCTGGCAAAGTTGGTACGAATATTTTCCCTGGGAGGACCACCGCTTCGGCACGCCGCCTGTGCTGCTCGATAGATTGCGGCCCCGCCTGATTGAGTGGGCCGGCGGCGCCAGCGAGCCGACCACTCAACGCGAGCGCCGGCAGCGCGCTGCGATAGCCTTCGGCTTCGACGACCGCCATTGGAACGAGGAACTCACGCTCCAACGCTACGAGTTGCTCTATGAAGCTGGTCTGATTGAGGAGGCCGGTGGCGGCAGGGACGCGATTGCGGCCGCGGCTGGCAAACCAATGGTCGCTGACCACCGTCGTATTCTGGCAACCGGGATCGCGCGGCTGCGTTCGAAGATCAAATACCGGCCGGTCGTGTTCGAGCTTATGCGGCCTTCCTTCACGCTGCTGCAACTGCAGCGAACCGTGGAAGCTTTGGCTGGCAGGCTGATCAACAAGCCGAACTTCCGGAGATTGGTCGAGCAGCAGGAACTTGTTGAGGAGACCGGGGAGACCTCCCTCGACACGGGCGGCCGACCGGCGAAGCTTTATCGCTTCCGGCATGCCGTCCTCGACGACAGGGCTATCGCCGGGACAAAATTACCGCTGGCGCGGGCTTGACATACTTATAGTCAAGGTAGATATATTCCCTTATTGTCAAACCGAATATAATCGAGGCGCCAATGACTGGGGCGTTACCTATGGCTGCGTCCCTGTATGAGCGTGTCCGGCGGGTGATCCCACCCGTTGAATGGCTCGCGTTCGCCGGCGATATTGAAGCCATCTTAGCGCTGAAGCGTGAGCGCAATGCGGTGGTGCTGGCGCACAATTACCAGACGCCCGAAATTTTTCATTGCGTGGCAGACATCGTCGGCGACAGCCTGGCGTTGGCCCACAAGGCGGTGACGGTCGACGCCGACATCATCGTGGTTGCCGGCGTTCATTTCATGGCCGAGACGGCAAAACTGCTCAATCCGAACAAGACCGTGCTCATCCCGGATCTCCGCGCCGGCTGCTCGCTGGCCGAATCGATCACGGCAAACGACGTGCGGCTAATGCGGCTGCGGTATCCGGGGGTCCCCGTTGTTACTTACGTCAACACTTCCGCCGCCGTAAAAGCGGAGTCCGACATCTGCTGCACGTCCGGCAACGCCAAGGCGGTGGTGGAATCGCTTGGCGTGGCGCGTGTGCTGATGCTCCCGGACGAATATCTGGCGAGGAACGTGGCAGCCGATACAGACGTCGAGATCATCGCCTGGAAAGGCCATTGCGAGGTGCATGAGCGCTTCACCGCAGCAGACATCCGGGAACTGCGCGATGCCCATCCAGGCGTCATCGTGCTGGCCCATCCAGAATGCCCACCAGACGTTGTCGCGGAGGCGGAGTTCTCCGGCTCGACCGCGGCGATGTCGGATTATGTCGAGCGTGAGAAACCGACGCGTGTCGTCCTTCTGACCGAATGTTCGATGAGCGACAACGTCGCGGTCGCGCATCCCGACGTCGAGTTCGTTCGCCCATGCAATCTGTGCCCGCACATGAAGCGCATCAACCTGGCCAACATTCGCGCCGCACTCGAGCAGAACCGGCATGAGGTCCGGATTGATCCCGAAATTGCCGGCCCCGCCCGCCGCGCGGTCGAGCGCATGCTTTCCCTATGAGTCTGGAGGTTCGCGACATCGCCGGGGCGCCGGTCGTCATCGGCGGCGGCATTGCCGGCCTGATGACGGCGCTTCATCTGGCGCCGGAACCGGTCGTGCTTTTGACCAACGCGCCGCTTGGAACCGGAGCCTGCAGTGAACTTGCCCAGGGCGGTCTTGCGGCAAGTCTCGGGGGCGACGACGGCCCAGATTTTCACCTTTGCGACACGATAGCTGCCGGCGACGGACTCTGCGATGAGGCCACGGTGCGGCGAGTGGTACGAGCTGCACCCGAAGCGATTAGGACGATCCAAAGGTTCGGCGTCGACTTCGACCAGCACCCTGACCGCGCGTTGCGACTTGGGCTCGAGGCGGCACACTCGCGACGGCGAATTGTGCATGCAGCCGGCGACGCCACCGGTCGCGAGTTGGTGCGCGCGCTCGTCGCCGCGGTTCGGCGTACAGCCTCGATCACCATTATCGAAAATGTGGAGGTCCGCCGGCTGGTCGTGCAGGACGGGTCGGTCATCGCCGTGGTCGCAGCAGGACGAGCCGGCGCGCTCGCTCTGCCCACGCGTCGCGCGGTGCTGGCGACCGGCGGCGTCGGCGGGCTGTTTTGCGACACGACAAACCCCGCTGGCTCATGGGGTCACGGGCTGGCGCTCGCCGCATGGGCGGGGGCGGAACTCGCCGACTTGGAATTCATACAGTTCCATCCAACTGCGCTCGACGGTCCGCGCCGGCCGATGCCGCTGGTGAGCGAAGCCGTGCGTGGCGAAGGCGGGGTGCTCATCGATGAGCGAGGAGAGCGCTTCCTCGCCGACACACCTGGCGGTGAACTTGCGCCTCGCGACGTCGTAGCGCGCGCCATTTGGCACCAGCTTGCCGTTGGACGCCGCGTATTCCTGGACGCACGGCAAAGTCTCGGCCCGAGATTTGGCAAGCGTTTTCCAGGCATCGCCGAATTGTGCCGGAGCGCAGGAATCGACCCCGCGACCGACCTGATCCCGGTGCGCCCGGCGGCACATTATCACATGGGCGGCGTCGCCGTAGACAGCGCCGGCCGCAGCTCCATCGAGGGATTGTGGGCCTGCGGTGAGGTGGCCTGTACCGGCCTGCACGGCGCCAACCGCCTGGCCAGCAACTCGCTCACCGAAGCGGCGGTCACCGCGAGCTGGGTTGCCGAAAGCGTTGCCGGCACGTCGTATACCCGGCGACCGCGCAGATGCTCCACATTCGTCCCTCCACGACCAGACGCTTCCGTGGTCCGCCCGATTGTCTCCGCCGCCCTGGGTATCATCCGCGACGGCGAGGCAATGCGCGAAGCGGTGGCGACCCTGCTGCCGATCGCAGCCAATAGTGTCGCTGCCTCTGGTCCGGCTTTGGTCTCACTGATGATCGCCGCGGCGGCCCTGAGGCGGGAAGAGAGTCGAGGCGCGCACTGTCGGTCCGATTTCCCGCTCCACGATGCCAACGTGCGCCCATCACGGCTGACACTGCACAGCGCAATGCGGGCCGCGGCCGCACTCGATTGCCGGGCTACCATACGGAGCACTTGATATGACTTCATTCTCCCCCCTCCCCGCGACCCTGATCGAACCGATTGTGCGCGTTGCGCTCCTCGAAGACCTGGGCAGATCCGGCGACCTGACCACCGATGCGGTTATCCCGTATGATTGCACTGCCACGTTGGTGCTCAAAGCGAGGCAGGCGGGCGTCGTTGCCGGGCTCGATCTGGTCTCGTATGCCTTCCTTCTCGTGGAACCGGCGATCAACATCCAGATCTGGCGCCCTGATGGCAGCGAGGTTGGGGCCGGGGAAACCATTGCAAGATTGTCCGGACCCGCACGAGGCCTGCTCACGGCCGAACGCACGGCCCTCAATTTCTTATGCCGGCTGAGCGGCATTGCCACTGCCACAGCGGCCATGGTTGAGGCCGTGCGCGGTCACAAGGCGAGGATTGTATCGACGCGAAAGACGACGCCCGGGCTGCGGGCATTGGAGAAATACGCCGTGCGCGTCGGCGGCGGTGCCAATCACCGGTTCGGCCTCGATGACGGCGTGCTCATAAAGGACAACCACATCGCGATCGCCGGCGATATCCGCACAGCAATAGAGCGGGCGCGCGCCGCAGCAGGGCATATGGTGAAGGTCGAGGTCGAGGTCGACACGCTGAAGCAGCTCGATGCAGCGCTCGCGATTGGTGTTGACGCGGTGCTGCTCGACAATATGTCGGTCGAGGATCTTGCCCGCGCGGTTTCTATAGTGGATGGCCGTACGATCACCGAGGCGTCCGGTCGGGTGATGCCGAAAACGGCGGCGGCGATTGCGGCGACCGGTGTCGATCTCATCTCCATGGGTTGGCTGACGCACAGCGCCCCGATCCTCGACATCGGCCTGGACATGCCGGACCACCAGAACATCTGCAAGCACTTGAACTGAGGATTACGGCGTGAGGAGCAACATCAGCTCGGCAGGCGTAGGAGGTGCTGGAAAGACGTGCCGCAGCTCGCCTTTAGCGAGTGCGCCCCAAAGCCAAGAAGGCGTACCGGACTAGCAAACAAAGGTTTGACGATGACGATTGGAATGAACTCGGAGTTCGACGTGAACCAGACCATGCAATCGGTCGATGGAACGCCTCCGCGATGGAACCGCAAAGAGGCCGAGGCCATCTACGGCATGCCATTCAACGATCTGCTGTTCCTAGCTCAGACGATCCACCGCCAGAACTTCGATCGAAACCGAGTGCAGCTGTCGCGGCTCCTTAGCATCAAGACCGGCGGGTGCCCCGAAGATTGCGGCTATTGCAGCCAGTCTGCGCATTACGAAACCGGTGTGAAGGCGTCGAAGCTGGTGGACGTCAAGCATGTCATCGACGAAGCGGCCATGGCGCGTGATGGCGGCGCAACGCGCTATTGCATGGGCGCGGCGTGGCGAAGTCCCAAGGAGCGCGACATGGAGGTTGTGGTCGCCATGATTGAGGGCGTCAAGGCCCTCGGCATGGAGACCTGCATGACGCTCGGCATGCTCGATCTTGAGCAAGCTGCTCGCCTGAAGCAGGCCGGTCTCGACTACTATAACCACAACATCGATACCTCTGAGCGCTACTATGGCGAGGTTATTTCAACCAGGACTTTTGCCGACCGGCTGGAAACGCTTGGGCACGTGCGCGCGGTTGGGATGAAAGTCTGCTGCGGCGGCATTGTCGGGATGGGAGAAGAAAAGACCGATCGCATCGACATGCTGGTCACGCTCGCGAACCTGCCCGAGCCGCCGGAAAGCGTGCCGATCAACATGCTTATTCCCATCGAAGGCACGCCGCTTGCCGCGGCCGACGCCATCGATCCGATCGATTTCGTCCGCATCGTTGCGCTCGCGCGGGTGATGATGCCGAAATCCTATGTAAGGCTGTCCGCCGGCAGGACGGCGATGAGCGACGAAACGCAGGCGCTGTGCTTCTTTGCCGGGGCCAATTCGATCTTTGTCGGCGACACGCTGCTGACGGCGGGAAATCCCGGCGAGGACAAGGATACCCTTCTGTTCCGGCGCCTCGGCATTGAGCCTATGGAACTCGCCACGCAATGAAGGAGGCAATTCTTGCCCGCTATGACGCAACCTTGCGGGGACTGGGGCGCAAGGACCGGTTGCGGACGCTCGCACCGCGCGCCGGGCTCGACTTCTCGTCGAACGACTATATCG
>NZ_RZSA01000520.1:0-4676 GCF_003998075.1 Mesorhizobium sp. M2A.F.Ca.ET.037.01.1.1
TCGTAATAAGGCGTGCGACGGATGACCAGCCAGCACAGGGCGATCAGCGCCAGCGGCACGATCGAGAGCGGTCCCGCCATGGCCTTCAGCCAGTCCGGCGCCGGACCGATCGGCGCGGGCAGGATGGTGAGCGTGACGCCGGTGAGGATCAGATAGGTGCCGAGCGTCGCCACGATCGGCTGGATGCGAACGATCGTCGCAAGCACGCCGTTCGCGGCGCCAACTGTCGCCCCGACCAACAGCGCTGCCGGAACGACGATCCATGGCGAAGAGATGCCGAGGTTGAGGAACAGGACCTGGATGACCATGGCGTTGACGAAGCCCATCAGCGGGCCGACGGAGATGTCGATGCCGCCGCGTCCCGCCAGGATGACCGGTGCCGAGGCGACGGCCGCGCCGATTAGGGGAGCGGCCAGCCCGAGCAGCGTGCCCCAGGACAAAGGCTGAAAACGCGCCGGATTGAGCGCGACGTTGAGGACCAGCAGGACGACGAGCATCACGACGGCAAAGCCGACGCCGCGGAGCTTGCGAAGGACCGGGCTCATGCGGCGCGTCCGAACATGGCGGCGATCACCGCGTCTGTGGTCATCTCCGTACCTGAGAACTCGGCAGACACTCGCTGCTCGCGGAACACCAGCACGCGGTGGCACAGAAGCAGTATCTCCTCGATCTCGCTGGACAGGACCACCAAGGCCATGCCCTCGGCGGCAAGGCCGCGGAAGACGTCGTAGAGCACGTGCCGCGTCGCGACGTCGACGCCGCGCGTCGGATCGTTGAGCAGAAGGAAATTCGGCTCCAGCGCAAGCGCCCGGGCGAGCAGCACCTTCTGCTGATTGCCGCCGGACAGCGTGGTGATCGCCGCATCGGGACGTGGCGCCACGATGCTAAGCCTTTGCCTGTACGCCTCGTAGCGACGGCGACGCGCCGCGAAGCTCAAGAGGCCGAAGCGGCGGTCGTTCGACACGGTCGAAATGGCGAAATTGTCGACCACCGACTGGGTCGGGAAAATGCCGGTCGAGCGGCGATCGCGCGGCAGATAGGCAATGCCGCCGGCGACAGCCTTGCGGAAGCTGGTGATCGAACCCGCTCTGCCCTCGACGGCGATCTCACCGGCCACCGGGGTATCGAGCCCAGCCAGCGCGCGCAAGAAACGTTCCTGGCCATGGCCATCCAGCCCGGCAAGGCCGACGATCTCGCCCGGCGCGATGGTCTGGCTCATCGGATCGACACCCGGCGCGATGACCAGCCCCCGCACATGAAGCGCCTTTGTCTCAGCCATGCGCCAGCTCCGCTGCCGTTTGCGGTGCCATCGCCGCCAGGAGCTCGGCCGGGGTCGAGGTGCCGCGCTCCTCGGTCTTCACCACGCGGCCGGCGCGCAGGATGGATATGCGGTCGGACAAAGCCATCACTTCGTCCATGCGGTGCGTGATGAACAGGATCAGCGTGCCCGCCCCGGCCATGGCGCGCATCAGCGCAAAGACCGACTCGCGGTCGGCGAAGTCGAGCGCCGCCGTCACCTCATCGAGGATCAGGACACGCGGGTTGCGGATGACGGCGCGGGCGAGCACGACAAGCTGCCTTGCGGCAAGCGGCAGCTCGCCGCACGGCCGGTCGAGATCGATCGGCGTCACCGCGAAGCGGCCGAGCGCGGCCTGCGCCCTGGCACGCCGCTCGCCGTGCGGCACGCCTCGTCGCCACAGGCCGTCGAGGCCGAGAAGGATGTTGTCGGTCGCCGAACGTTCAGGCGCGACCAGCACCTCCTGGAACACGGTGGCAAAGCCCGCGGCCTGAAAGGCGGCGGGCTGCGCTCCGGAAAACGCTTTGCCATCGAGCAGGATCGCGCCGCCATCCGGCTGCACGATGCCGGACAACAGCTTCACCAGCGTGCTCTTGCCCGAGCCGTTCTCGCCCAGGATGGTATGGATCGTGCCGGGACGGAAGGCGATCGACGCCTCCGCCAGCGCGACGGTTTCACCATAGCGCTTTGAAACGCCTTGGACCTCGAGCATTTTTCTTTCCGAAATGGAGAAGCCGGCCTCTCAAGAAGAGCCGGCTTCGCGTGACATCACTTGGCGCAGGCGTCCGGCACCTTGGAATAATCCCAACCCTTTGTCGGCGCCGGATTGCTGAAATAGGCGTCCAGCACGTCCTCGGGCATCGGGTCGGTCGGCGGCACAGGGAAGACCGATACGGCATCAGGCGTCATGCAGTCCTTGTACCATTTGTCGAGCTCGGCGGCATGAACCGGCGGGATCGGGATCAGCAGCGTGTTGAGCTTCGGCTTCTGGCCGTCGAGCATGCGCTCGCCGACACGGAACAGCGTCTGCGCCGTCCAGCCGGGCAGTACCGCATGGCCCTCGAAACGGTACTTGTCGGGATTAGCCTTCCAGTAGCCAAGCGCGTCGCCGGTGATCGAGCCGGTGATCAGCGGCGCCGGCCGGCCGGCTTCGGCAAAGGCCTCGGCTACGACACGGCTTTCGCTGCCGGTGGTCCACACCGCGTCGATCGGCGCCGGATTGGTGGCGATCGCCTGCAGCACCACTGTCTTGGTGACGTTGGCCGTCCAGTTGCCATTGACGGTGCGCGCGACCTTGAGGCCCTTGTTCTCGGACAGCGCCTTGTCGGCGCCCTGCTTCTCCTGGACGACGATCGGATGGCCGGCGATGCCTTCCACCACCAGCACGCTTGAGTCGGGCTTTGCCTTGCCGATCGCCGTCATCATGTCATAGCCCCAGCGGGCATAGTTGGAATCGACATTGATGGCGTTGGGGCTGGTGATCGAACCGGCCGCGGTGATGAACGGAATGCCCGCCTTGGCTGCAGCGTCGACAGCGTCGTCGAGCGCCGTCACCGAGCCCGGGATCGAGGTGATGATCGAGCATTTCTTGTCGATGAAGGCGCGGATCTGGTTGATCTGCTGGCTCGGATCGTTGTTCGAATCCGAGACCTCGAAGCTCGACACCGTGCCGTCGGCGATGAGGCCATCGACCAGCCGCTTCAGCTCCTTGGTGACCGAGACGCGCCACGGATTGCCCTGGTAGCTCTCCGAATGGCACCACTTCCAGGGCTTCGCCGGCGGCGTGAAATTATCCCAGGCCGAGGGCAGCACTTTCTGCGGTGCGCCGTCATATTGTTCCTTGAGATCGGCTGGCAGGCCGTCGATCACCGACTTCACGTCGGCAGCGTGGGCGGCGAACGGTATCGAGACTATGGCGGTTGCGGCGAGCAGGCCGCGTGTCAGGCTGGTCATTTTTTCCTCCCTTGGTGCAGTGAAATTAGCCGGCGGCGGCCGGCGCGAAACTCTCCCGGAACAGGCGATTGATGTCGGCGACGACGCGGCGGGCGTCCTGTCTGCCGGCAAGGCCTTCATTGATGCGGTCGGAGGCCTGCTGCTGGTACGCCATGTAGCCGTCATGGCGTGGACGCACCCAGGCGCCCTCGAGCGTCGCGCGCGTGGCGCGATAGAAATTACCAGTCGCGGCGTTGACGACGTCATCCTCCCAGGCGGCGGCATGGCCTGGCTGGCCGCCGGCGGCGGCATAAGGCCCGCGCTGCACGTCGCCGCTGGCGATCCAATAAGCGAAGTCGATCGACGCCTCGCGTTGGGCGGAAAAGGCGGAGACGGCAATGCCGGTGCCGCCGAGCGCCGAGCCGACCGGGCCGTTGCCGCCGACGACCGGCATGTCGGCAAAGGCGATGCCATGCGGCCGAAAACCCGCCACCGCATAGGAAACATAGCCATAGATCAGCGGCGCGCAGGCGATGCGTGAACCGGGCTCGGCCATCTTCTCGAAAACCGCGATCGGGTCCATCGTCAGGCATGCGGGATCGACGAGCGCCGCGATCTTCCTCAGCATCTCAAAGGCGGTTTCGCCGGTTTCGCCATCGACGAGGTCAACCGAGCCGTCGACCGTGCAGTGCCGGCCGAGATTGGCGGCCAAAGTGTAGAAGCACATCAGCGAATGCGGCGGCCGCAGTGGCAAGATAACGCGCCCCTGCTCGGCAAGCGCCAGCACTTCGGTCCAGATCACCGGCGCGGCTTCGATCAAATCCGGCCGCCAGGCCTGCACCTGGGTGGCGGCATCGATCGGGAAAGCCCATTGCCGGCCCAGCCAGTTGTAGCTCGGATAGGATTTGCCGACACTGCCCCTGGCCAGCGCCTCGCGTTCCGCCTCGCGTCCGGCCACATCGAGCGGCGCCAGGCACTTTTCGGCGGTGATCTGGCCGACATGCGGATGGTCGATGACGATCAGATCATAAGCGCGGGCGAGCTCTTCGACCGGGAAGGACTCGAAATCCTGCAGCGAGCGTTTCTCCCATTCGATCGAGACGCCGGTCTTTTCCTGCCACAGCGCCGAGCAGGCCACCATCGGGTCGTAGCCGCGCGGATGGCTCCAGGTCATGCCTTTCAGAAAAACACCGCTCACAGTCCGAACTCCCCGCGGATCTTTTCGCCGTGCTCGCCGATGCGCGGCGCGGCGCGATCCACCCTGGCGCGGGCGCCATCGACGCGCAGCGGCGAACGCGTGGTGAGGATCGAGACATTGTCCTCGCGCGTCACGGTCTGCAGCATGTCGAGCGCCTTGAAGCCGTCGTTTTCCATCAGCTCCGGCCAGGTCAGCACCTTGGCGCACCAGATGTCGGCGGGCTCGAGAATGGCCAGCCACTCGTCGGTG
>NZ_RZSA01000521.1:0-4676 GCF_003998075.1 Mesorhizobium sp. M2A.F.Ca.ET.037.01.1.1
CCCCTGCGCGTCGGCCCTGAAGCGCCACGTGCGGACGAGGTCAAAGGGCAGCCGCAAGGCCATGATCGCCTTTTTGGCCTCGGCCATTTCGCCGGCGTCCATCTGGGCGAAATCCTTGCCGCGCAGCACTTCATTGCCGGAAAAGGTGAGCCGCGCATCGACCTCGATCTCCGGCACTTCCCGGGCCGGCTGGTTCTTCTGGTGGCCTTCGAACATCGCCTGGCTGACGCGGTTCTCGGCCGCCCGCGGCTTTTGCTTTTCGGTTGTATCCAGGGCGACCGGTGAAAACATCGCCAGCAGCTTCTCGATCAGCTCGCGCGATTTCCAGAACAGGCGGAAGGCCTCGTCGAAGACCGGATGATCCTCGTGCCGCGAAACCAGCACCGCATGCAGCGTCCAGTAGAAATCGTCGCGCGAGCCGATGCCGGCGGCAAGCACCGCCTCGATGGCGTCCTTCACCGAGGCCGGCCCGACGCGCATGCCGGCCTTGCGCAAGGCGCGAGCGAAATAGACGATATTATCGGCGATGCGCCCATCGGCGCGCGCCTCTTTGGGTTCCGGACGCGGCGACGGCATCGCCCCTACTCCGCCGCCGAAAGCTCGGCCTTCACCTCATTGAGGATGCGCCGGCCCTCGCCCTCACCGATGCGGGCAATATCATCCTGGTACTTCAAAAGCACGCCGATCGTGTCGGACACGGTCTCCGGGTCGAGCGCCACCTTGTCGAGCTCGGTGAGCGCGCCGGCCCAGTCGATGGTTTCGGCGACGCCTGGCGCCTTGAACAGCTCGACCTGTCGCAGCTTCTGGACAAAGGACACGACCTCTGCCGACAGCCGGCGGTTCGCCTGCGGCACCTTGCGGCGCACGATCTCCAGCTCGCGCTCGGCGTTCGGATAATCGACCCAGTGATAAAGGCAGCGCCGCTTCAGCGCGTCGTGGATCTCGCGCGTGCGGTTGGTGGTGATGATGACGATCGGCGGCTCTTCCGCCTTGATCGTGCCAAGCTCGGGAACCGTAACCTGGAAATCCGACAGGATTTCCAGCAGGAACGCTTCGAACGCTTCGTCGGTGCGGTCGAGCTCGTCGATCAGGAACACCGGCGCCGCGCCGGCCTTGCCGGTCAGCGCATCGAGCACCGGGCGGCGGATCAGGTATTTTTCGGAGAATACGTTACGCTCCATGTCGGAGCGCACGACCTTGCCGGCCGCCTCCTCCATGCGGATCTCGATCATCTGCGCGGCATAATTCCACTCATAGACGGCCGAAGAGACGTCGAGCCCCTCATAGCATTGCAACCGGATCAGCCGGCGGCCGAGGGTGTCGGCCAGCACCTTGGCGATCTCGGTCTTGCCGACGCCCGCCTCGCCTTCGAGGAACAAGGGCCGCTTCATGCGCAGTGAAAGAAACAGCACGGTCGCCAGCGAGCGGTCCGCGACATAGTCCGCAGCGGTCAAAAGATCGAGCGTTTCGTCGATCGATTTCGGCGCGGGGCGCGGCGCGGTCATCTTGTCTCCGTGGGTCCCGCTTGCACGTTTCAAAGAACGTGATAGTCGCGGTTATAGTAGATCAGCGGCCGCAAATTATCGCCGATGCGCAGGCCTGTCACCTTGCCAAAAAGCACACGGTGGGTGGCAAGATCCTTGGCGTCGATGATCTCGCAGTCGAACACGGCAAGGGCGCCCTTCAGAGTCGGCGCGCCGGTCGAGATCACATCCCACTCGGCCAGCGCAAAGCGTTCATCCGCCGGCAACCCGGTGACACCGGAAAAGCCCACCGAGACGGCTTCCTGGTCCGAGGCAAGCGTGTTGAGCGCGAACCTGCCGTTCTTGATGAAAGCCTCGTTCTTGGCGTTCTCGCGGTTGAGACAGACCAGAACCGTCGGCGGCGTGTCCGAAACCGAACAGGCGGCGATCACCGTCGCGCCGCGTTTGCCGCCGGGCCCGTCCGTGGTCACCACATGCACATGGCCGGCAAAATGCGCCATCGCATCGCGATAGTGCTGCGGCCCGATGTCATTGATCTTCAGCACGCGATAATCCACCTGTCGGAACAAGCCCGTTATATATGGCGGCATATTGCACGCCACAAGTTATCCATCACGGGCGAAGTGCTTGACCGCAATCCGCAAATTCGCGTGTTGCGCACCGCTTAGCCAGCCTTTAGGCATTTCCTGGAATAGTGCGGGATTGTATTCCCGGCATGGAGGATCTCTTAGCCCGAATGCGTCTTCTCACGACGACATCAGCCGTGCTGTTCTGGCTGTCGCTGGCAGCGAGCGCCGAGGCCGAGACGCTGGTCGGCGTTGCGGCACCGCTTTCCGGTCCGTCGGCGATCCTGGGCAAGCAGATTGAGAATGGTGCCGGCCTGGCGGCGGAGGCGAACGGCCTTGCGATCAAGACCGCAGACGATGCCTGCACCGCCGATGGCGGCGCCGCGGCGGCAAAGGAATTCGTCGACGCCAAGGTCGATATCGTGGTGGGCTTTCTCTGCACCGAGGCGATCGAGACGGCGCTGCCGATCCTGAAGGACGCCAACATTCCGGTCATCACGGTCGGCGTGCGCACCGAAAGCCTGACCGACCGGCGCGCCAAGACCGGCTGGCCGGTCTACCGGCTCGGCCCGCGCGGCGATGATGAGCGCAATGCGGTAGCCGCCAAGCTCACCCGGCTGTGGCGCGACGAGCTGTTCGCCATAATCGATGACGGCACCATCTATGGCCGCGAGATGGCCGAGACTTTTCGCGCCGCGGCCGAACAGGCAGCCTTGAAGCCGGTATTCACCGACACGTTCAGGCCGCAGCTCGACAACCAGATAGGGTTGGTCGGCCGGCTGAAGAAGGCAGGCGCGACAAAGGTGTTTGCCGGCGGCGACGGCGACGATGTCGCCATCATGGGCCGTGACGCCGCCTCCCTCGGGGCCGGCATCACCTTTGCCGGCGGCGAGAACCTGCGCACGCCGCCTGGCGATGTGCCTTACGCCGCCGGCACGCTGATGATCGCGCCGCCGGAATGGTCGGAAGTCGCCGACCCCAGGATCGTGCAGGCCCTCGGCGCAAAAAACATCGTGCCGGACGGCTACACGCTGCCGTCCTATGCGGCGGTCGAGATCGCCAAGGCCGCGACTGCCGATGCGGAAAGCTCGGGGAAACCGCTCGGCGAAGCGCTGACCGGCCATGATTTCACGACCGCGATCGGCACCATCCGCTTCGACGACACGGGCGACCTCAGCCAGAACCCGTTCCGCGTCTTCCGCTTCGACGGCACGCATTTCGTGCCGCTGGAGGATAACTGATGTTCCACACCGGACCGCGCAATCTGATCACCGACGTTGCGGGCCTCCGCGTGGGCAATGCCAGCGACGCAAGGCTGAAATCCGGCGTCACGGTGGTGCTGTGCGACGAACCTGCCGTGGCTGGCGTCCAGGTGCTGGGCGGCGCGCCGGGCACGCGCGAGACCGACCTGCTGGAGCCTCAGAATTCGATCGTGACGATCCATGCCGTCGTCCTGTCCGGGGGCTCGGCCTTCGGCCTCGACGCCGCCTCAGGCGTGCAGGCGGCGCTGCGCGAGAAGAACATCGGCGTCGAGGTCGGCGGCTTCCGCGTGCCGATCGTGCCGGCCGCGATCCTGTTCGACCTGCGCAATGGCGGCGACAAGGATTGGGGCCGTTATCCGCCCTATCGCGAGCTCGGCTATGAGGCCGTGCAGCGGCAATCGCCGATTTCGCCATCGGTACGGCCGGAGCCGGCACCGGCGCGTTGACCTCCTGGCTGAAGGGCGGTCTGGGCTCAGCCTCGACCGTGCTCGACAGCGGCGTCACCATCGGCGCACTTGCCGCCGTCAATCCCACCGGCTCGGTGACGGTTGGCGGCAGCCGCCATTTCTGGTCAGCGCCCTTCGAGATCGGCGACGAATTCGGCGGCCTGGGCTACCCCGATCCACTGCCAAAAGACGCCAGGAAGATCCTGCTGAAATACCGCGATCGGCGTGTCGGCGGACATGGGGAAGCCGGCAGCACCACCATCGCCGTTATCGCCACCGACGCCGTGTTGACCAAAGCCGCCGCCAAGCGGCTGGCGATTTCAGCGCATGACGGCTTCGCCCGCGCCATCTGGCCGACCCATACGCCGGCGGACGGCGATCTGGTGTTCGCCCTGGCGACCGGCAGGAGCGGCATCGAGCTCGGCGCCGATGCCGCGATCGACCTGTTCGCGGCGGCCGGCGCGACCATGGCGCGGGCTATCAGCCGCGGCGTCCATGCCGCGACGCCAGCCGACGGCGACCTATTCCCGGTATGGGCGTCGCGCTGATCGGGTTGGCGCCGATCAGGTCGGATCGGATTTCTCTTCCTCGAAGGTGACGGCGACATCGGAATTCGCGGAAAGCCAGACCTTCTCGCCGTCGATCTCCGCGACCAGGGCGAGCGAAATGTAATGATGATGGCCCTTGTGCGAGCCCATGCCGCTGTCGGCCTTGGTCAGCTTGATCCGGTCGCCCTCGACCTTGTCGACGGTGCCGATATGGACGCCATCGGCGCCGATCACTTCCATATGTCCGCGTATCTTGCTGATGTCGGTGCTCATGCTGGTTCTCCGCTGGATGTGCCCTTTCGGATGCGAGACGGCCGACAATAACAAATGAACGCCGGATTGGATGCATCGCACGGCGCGTCTCGTTCAC
>NZ_RZSA01000522.1:0-4673 GCF_003998075.1 Mesorhizobium sp. M2A.F.Ca.ET.037.01.1.1
CACGATCTGGTCGAGCTTCTCCTTCGAGGTCCAGCCCATCTTGACGAGGTCGGGCAGCGGGATGCCGGCGACCGTCGAATAGCGGATCATCGGCACCATCGAGTCGCCATGGCCGCCGAGCACGAAAGCGGTGACGTCCTCGACCGAGACCTTGAACTCCTCGGCCAGGAAATAGCGGAAGCGGGCGCTGTCGAGCACTCCGGCCATGCCGACGACATGGCTGGTCGGCAGGCCGGAGAACTTCTGCAGCGCCCAGACCATCGCGTCGAGCGGGTTGGTGATGCAGATGACGAACGCCTTCGGCGCGTATTTCTTGAGACCCGCGCCGACCTGTTCCATCACCTTGAGGTTGATGCCAAGAAGGTCGTCGCGGCTCATGCCCGGCTTGCGCGGCACGCCGGCGGTGACGATGCAGACATCCGCGCCCTCGATGCCGGCATAGTCGTTGACGCCGGTCAGCCGGGAGTCGAAACCGTCGACGGGGGAAGACTGCGCGATGTCGAGGCCCTTGCCCTGCGGAATGCCCTCGGCGATATCGAACAGCACCACGTCGCCGAGATCCTTGAGGCCGATCATATGGGCGAGCGTGCCGCCGATCATGCCCGACCCGATGAGCGCTATCTTGTTGCGTGCCATGTGAGGATGTTTTCCCTTTGTCTGTGACGGTGCCGTGACGGGGCCGGGGAGGCCGAAAGGATGCGGGAGGCCGCGAGATTTCGCCGCACCCATTAGCGCCGGCCAAAGAAAAATTCAAACGATTATTTTGAACCCAGTATTTTCAATCGGTTAGATGCTTCGGGAATTACGTAAACGTCAAAGTTCCTGAGCCGACTGACGAGAATTTACACAATGAACGTGGAAATCAGAAGGCTTCATCCCGGCGATGACGCCCTTGTGAATTGATGGCTTGGTTTCTGACGCTGGGGGACAGCGCTGCGATGGCCGGCTGCAGCTACACCTGCGCCTGCCTTGCCTTCGCCACCGGCGCCGTCTCCCGCCGTTCCGCCCAGCCTTCCAGCCAGTCGCGGCTCTGCATTTCGACCAGGCGTGAGGCGGTGCGTTCGAATTCGAACACTTCCGTGCCGCGTTTGGCCGTGTAGAGCCCTTCCGGCGGCGCAGCGGCGCTCATCACCAGCCGCATATGGTGGTCGTAGAGCGTGTCGATCAAAAGAATGAAGCGCCTGGCCTCGTTGCGCTTGCCTTCCCCCAGCACCGGCACATGGTCGATAAAGACCGTCGAGAAACGGCCGGCGATGGCCAGGTAGTCGCGCGCGCCGAGCGGCTTTTCGCAAAGGTCGGCGAAGGAAAAGCGCGCTGCATCCCCGGCGGCGCGCGGGACGACGAGCTGGCGGCCTTTCAGCGTCAGCATCACCTCTGCCGTCGGCTGGCCATGCGTCATCGCCTGCCAGGCCTCGTCCAGCGCACGCTCGGCCGCAGCGTCGTCCGGCGTGACATAGACCGGCTGGCGGTTGAGCTTTTCCTGGCGGTAGTCCTTGTCGGCATCGAGCGTCATCACATGCGCATTGCGCTCGAGCAGCGAGATGAACGGCAGGAAGAGCTGGCGGTTCAACCCGTCGCGGTAAAGGTTCTCCGGCGCCACGTTGGAGGTGGCGACCAGCACCACGCCATTGGCGAACAGGGCCGAGAACAGGCGCGACAGGATCATCGCGTCGGCAATGTCGGTGACCGAGAACTCGTCGAAGCACAGCACCCAGGCTTCATCGGCGAGCGCCCGGGCGACCGGCGGGATCGGATCGTCCTCCCTGACCGTGCCTTCCTTGCGCGCCTGCCGGTGTTTCTGGATCCGGTCCTGCACATCGGCCATGAAGTCGTTGAAATGCACGCGGCGTTTGCGGCGGACCGGCAAGAGCTCGAAGAACATGTCCATCAGCATGGTCTTGCCGCGACCGACGCTGCCATGGATGTAGAGGCCTTTGACGGGCTCGCGCGGCTGCCGCTTGGCCGCGAACAGCCAGCCCAGCGCGCTCGATTTCTGTGCCAGTCGTTTGGCCGAGATCTCGTCGATCAGCCGGTCGAGCGCGGCGACGATATGCTCCTGCGCCGGATCGCGCTCAACAGCGCCGCTCTGGACGAGATGGTCGTAGCGCTGCCTGACGGTCGCGTGGGTCTGGAGGCCGTCACGCAGGTGCATGGTTCACATCATTTACTTTGAGCAGAATGCTCTGAGGAGACGCCGCCAGGCTACGTTGAGTTTCAGGTCAGGCCATGTCGAGAAGGGTGGGTTCCGAGAACCGGAGCGGAGCGTACTTTAAGTACGTGAGCACCGGAAGCACAGGAAGCCGCCATTCGCAGGCCGGCCTCACCTGAATATCGGCATAGCCTACCTTGTAAGCGAGATGGGCTGCCCATTGGAAGTCTGGCCGTCGAACTTTTCGCCGCCTGACGAATAGAGCCTGGCCAGCGAGCCGCCATTTTCATCGTAGAGCGTCAGCTGCTTGCCGGCGACGTTCCACGACTTGATGCCGTCGATCGGCGCCGGGCAGTGCAGCGGACCGGCGCGGTAGCCGGCGCCGAACTTGGTCTGCGGCGTTGCCACCTTGCAGCTCTGCCCGGAGACATTGACGTTCCACACGCCGGCGACGCTGGCCGCGGTGAGATCGGTGGCGCCGGCGGGCGCCGTGCCGTCCGGCGGCAGCGAAGCGACTTGGGTGTTCTTCGGCGCGGTCGGGAATTGCGACGGATCGGTGGTGCCGGGAGCGGCCGGCGGCGGCAGCTGATTCTGCGTCACCGTGCCGGACGGCGCCGGCGTCAGCGGCGCCGGCTGCTGGTCGTCCATCGAGGAGAAGCGCGAGGTCGAGCAGCCGCTCGCAACCAGCGCGGCCAGCGACATGGCCACGAGGCCGCTCCGCGAAAAGGGGCGGGTCATCGAAAAATTCATCAAAACCTCCGTCGGATCCGGCCGGGGGGAGCCGTCCGCGTAATCTTCGCTCCACCAAGATGGCGAAGGTGGCAGAATTTCAACCCGATATGGTTAAAATAGGGTTTTCGAGTCGGATGTTGCAAATTTATCGCAGCAAGCGGACGGCGCCGGAGCGGCGTTTGACTTGGTCATTCAAGCCATTGAACTTACGGCATTAAATCCGGGCGCTCGGCACGAACACATAGCCGTCCGGGCCAACGATGTAGCATTCGCGCAGGCCATGCGGCTTATCGATGGAGCCGGCCAGCACGATATGGCCGAGCGCCGCCGCCTTTTTCTCGATCCGATCCGGATCGGCGCCGTAAAGGCGCAATTCGATGCCGGCGCCGCGCGTCTCGGCACCCGAAGTGACCCCGGTCATCGGATTGTCGAGGTAGGAATGGTCGGCATGCAGCATGAAGACCGAGCCCAGGAGCTCGATCGCCGCGAAATCCTCGTCGGCGTAGATGATCCTGGCCCCGAGCACGTCGCGGCAAAAGGCCTCCATCGCCGCCATGTCGGTGACCAAAGATTGACGCCCAGCCCAAGCGGCAGCGAGCGGCCGAAATCCTCGGCCTTCATCCACGGTGTCCCGGTTCGCTTCATGACCATGATCATCGCGCCTCGCTCCCGATCCTAGATGAACCGGGCTTCGCCCATTGGCATTCGCCAGCAAAATGCTTGCGCCAGGCAGGCGCTTCCTTATCTCAGGAAGGGGTCGAGCCGGCGGGAGAGTGAATGGCCGCGAGAAAAAGAACCGCCAACCGCTATTACAGCGGCCCGCATAGCGATCATTTCGACGGCGCCTTGTTCTTCAACCCCGGCGGCAAGCCCCCAGGGCGCTTCAGCGATCTCCTCAGATGGCAAATCAGCGGCAAGCGGGCGAGATGGCCGGCCGCCGTTCCGAGTCCTCACCCGCCGGCAAAGCCGGTGCGTCGCGTGGATGGAGGCGCGCTCAGGCTCACAATGGTCGGCCACGCGTCATTGCTTATCCAGACCGCCGGCCTGAATATCCTGACCGATCCGGTCTGGTCGGAGCGCGCCTCGCCCTTCGCCTTCGCCGGCCCCAGAAGAGTCAATGCGCCGGGCATCGCCTTTGCCGACCTGCCGCCGATCGACCTGGTCCTGATCAGCCACAACCACTACGACCATCTCGACCTCGCCACGCTGAGGCGGCTGAAGGAGAATCACGACGCACGCATCATCACGCCACTCGGCAACGACGCCATCATCCACCGCGCCGTGCCCGGCATGCGGCTCAGCGCGCATGATTGGGGCGACAGGATCGACGCTGGGGTCGCCGCCATCCATGTCGAGCCGGCGCATCATTGGTCGGCGCGCGGCGGACGCGACCGCCGCATGGCGCTTTGGGCTGGCTTTCTCATCGAAACGGCGGGCGGCAACATCTATTTCGCCGGCGACACCGGCTTCCATGACGGCATCAACTACCGGCTGATGGCACAGAAGCATGGCGGCTTTCGCCTCGCCATCCTGCCGATCGGCGCCTATGAGCCGCGCTGGTTCATGGCGCCGCAGCACCAGAATCCGGAGGAGGCCGTGCAGGGCATGAAGCTCTGCAACGCGGCTCACGCCGCAGGCTGCCACTGGGGCACGTTCCACCTCACCGACGAGCCGGTCGAGGAGCCGGCGCAAAAACTGGCCGAGGCGCTCGAGGCGCACGGCCTGCCGCAGGAGCGTTTTCGCGCCATGCGTCCTGGCGAGGTGTGGGACATACCGGCTGTCTGACGAAGGA
>NZ_RZSA01000523.1:0-4671 GCF_003998075.1 Mesorhizobium sp. M2A.F.Ca.ET.037.01.1.1
CGGCCACCTTCTCCCCGCTGGGGAGAGGAGGCTGTCAGCGCCGGTGCCAATCTCTTCTCCCCACCGGGGAGAAGGTGGCCGCGTAGCGGCCGGATGAGGGGGCGTCGCGCTTCAACGCCCCGCGCTTACGCTCAGCGCCGGCTTGTTGTTGATCGTCTGGAACACCGCGCAGTAGCGCTCGGTGAGCTTCATCAGAGAATCGATGCGCTCTTGCGGCTCGTCGGTGTCGAGGTCGAATTTCAGCCTTATCTCGCGAAAGCCGACTGGCGCATCGCGAGCGACGCCGAGCGTGCCGCGAAAATCGAGGTCGCCCTCGGCATCGACGCTGGCGTTGCCGAGCTTGAATTCCAGCGCGGTGGCCACAGCCTTCAGCGTCACGCCCGCGCAGGCGACCAGCGCCTCCAGCAGCATGTCGCCAGAACATAGCTCCAGGCCCGAGCCGCCGGTGGCTGGATGAAGGCCGGCGACGGCAAGCGCCCTGCCCGTCTCCACCTTGCAGGCGATCGACTGATCGTCCAGCGTGCCGCGCGCTCTCAGCGTGATCAGTGCCTTGGCAGCGTCGTCGCGATAGGCTTCCTTCAGCGGCGCCTGCATGGCCTTGAGTGCGGTGGCGTCCATGGTGCTGTCCTTTTCGATAAGTCTCCGAGCTTGATCGCACTGTTATGCTGGCGGGACAGCGCCCTCCTCTGTCCTGCCGGCCATCTCCCCCACTTGGGCCCACTTGGGGAGATTGGCGGCTTCTCCGGCGGCGCCCTTTCGTCAACGTCGGAGATTGGCGAAGGCCGACGCGACATCTGATCTCCCCCCTCGTGGGGGAGATGGCCGGCAGGCCAGAGGGGGCGCGAAGGAACTCGACATTTGCTAATAGTTTCTTTGACTTCCCTCGCCCTAGCCATACTTTTGCGGATGCCATCCAAGCGGAGTCGTCATGCGATCCAAGCTCGTCCCCCTTATCCTTCTGGCGCTCGCCGCCTTTGCTCAGCCGGGCTTCGCCGCGGAAGCACCCGAGCGCCCCGCGCCCCAAGGCGGCGTGCTGTCGCTGCTGCCGCCGCCGAGCGTGACCGAGCATTCGATCACGCTTGGCGGGCGCAAGCTGGATTACCAGGCCAAGGCCGGCACGCTCTCGCTCCTGTCGGGCAAGGGCGAGGTCACGGCCGAGATCTTCTATGTCGCCTACACGCAGCAGTCGTCCGCCCCGGCGAAGGATCGGCCGGTCACCTTCGTCTTCAATGGCGGGCCAGGCGCGGCGTCTGCCTATCTGCATCTCGGCGCGATCGGGCCACGCATCGTCGAGACAGCCGCCGACGGCGAGTTCCGCCGGCCGCCGCAAAAGCTCATCGACAATCCCGACAGCTGGCTCGACATGAGCGATCTCGTCTTCGTTGATCCGGTCGGCACCGGCTACAGCCGTGAGGCGCCGGGGCATGAGGGCAAGGAATTCTGGAGCGTCGATGCCGACGCCAGCTCGGTCGGCGCCTTTATCCGGCTCTATCTGGCGCAGAACGGCCGGACCGGATCGCCGCTGTTCCTCGCCGGCGAAAGCTATGGCGGCTTTCGCGCCGCACTTCTTGCCCGCACGCTGCAGGAGGATGTGGGCCTCAGCCCCAGCGGCATCGTGCTGATCTCGCCGGCGCTGGAGTTCATGCTGGTGCGGCCCGACCAGTTCGACCAGTTGCATTGGGCGCTGGAGCTGCCTTCGCTGGCGGCGACCCGCCTGAAGGGTGACGGCGTGAGCGGCGATGCGCTGCGCGACAGGCTGGCCGAGGTCGAGCATTATGCGCTCGGCGATTACCTGACGGCGCTGAACAGCGGGCTGGAGCAGGGCGGCAAGCTCGCCAGTGGGCGCGTTTCGGAACTCACCGGCCTGCCGCTCGAGCTCGTGCAGCGCAATTTCGCCCGTATCCCCACCGGGCTTTTCGCCAAGGAATTCCAGCGTGCTACGGGCAAGGTGCTCAGCCCCTATGACGCCACCATCGGCACGGCCGACATCGCGCCGCAAAGCCCGCGCGACGCCGGCCCCGACCCGGTGCTCGACCGCAGCGTTCCGGTCCTGACATCCGCCTTCGTCGCCTATGTCCGCGACGAGCTGAACTACCGCACCGATATCAGCTACCGGCTGCTCAATGGCGAGGTCACCCGCAACTGGGACTACGGCACTTCGGGCCAGGGCTATGCCGGCGTGATGAACGATTTGCAGCGGGCGCGTTCGCTCAACCCGGCCCTCGGCGTCGTCATCGTCAACGGCTATACCGACCTGGTCACGCCCTATCTCGCCTCACGTTACCTGGTGAACCAGCTTCCTTCGCTGTCAGACGCCAAGCCGATCCGACTCGACGTCGTCGAGGGCGGGCACATGATGTATCTGCGGCCGGACGGTCGGCGCGCCCTGAAGGACGCGGCATCGGAGCTCTATCAGGCGACGCAGTAATCCCGACCGGCCTCCGGCAATTACCTGCGCCAACGCTAGCACCGCGCTGGAGCAGCGGCATGCGTGCTTTCGCCCGTATAGATGGAGCAACGGTCCCGACTGGGGCGGAACCGCCCCACGCAAACACATTTAAACCGCATGGCCGAAGTCATCGTCCTCGAAAGCCGCGAAAGGGTGCTGGCCGGCATCCTGTTCACGGCTGCCCCCTATTTCCTGTTTTCGGCGCAGGACGCCTCGATCAAGCTGTTGGTCGCTGGCATGACGGTCTGGCAGATCATGTTCGTGCGTTCCATCACCGTGCTCCTCGCCTGCGGCGCGATCGGCGGCAAGCGGCTGTTTGCCGACACGATCGATTCACCGATCGTCAGGCCGATGCTGGTGCGCAGCGCCTTCACGCTGGCCGCCTGGCTTTGCTACTACAACGCCGCGCGCTCGCTGCAGCTTGCCGAGCTCACCACCATCTATTACGCAGCACCCATCATCGTCACCGTGCTGTCGGTGCTGATCCTGGGCGAGACGGTGCCGCTCCTGCGCTGGATCGCGGTCTTCGTCGGTTTCGTCGGCGTCTTCATCGCCTGCGATCCGACGCGGCTCGGCCTCTCCGTGCCGGTGCTGCTGGTGCTGGCGGCGGCAGTCCTTTGGGGGATCGCCGTTGTGCTCTTACGCAAGACGGCGCTGCAGGAGCGCACGACGATCCAGCTCGTGCTCAACAATTTCTATTTCCTGCTCTTTTCGGCCGTGCCGGCGCTGCTGTGGTGGCGCATGCCTGACGGAACGCAGCTGCTTTTGCTCCTCAGCGTCGGCGCGCTCGGCGGGGTGGCGCAATATGCGCTGTTCGAAGGCATGAAGCGCGCCGCGGTGTCGATCGTGGCGCCGTTCGAATACACCTCGCTGGTCTGGGCCTTCGCGCTGGGCTACGCCATCTGGGGCGACGTGCCGCGCACGGCGGTGTTCATGGGCGCGGCGCTGATCATCGGCGCCGGCCTGCTCATCGTCGGCAACGAGCATTTCCGCAAGCGGGAGCAGGCCTGATGACAGCGGCTGTCAGGAGCAACCGGGTTGGCTGGCGCCATGACGGACACGCTTGAGATGCCTGAAAAGCTCACGCATGCCGCCGCCGACGCAGCGGCCGAGCGCACGCTTGGCATCATCCTGATCTCGGCATCGGCCATCGCCTTCGCGCTTACCGGCGTGCTGACCAAATCGATCCACGCCGATCCGCTGACCATCACCTGCTGGCGCGGTTTTTTCGGCTCGATCCTGATCAGCCTCTATGTGTTCTGGCGCCGGCGCCGCTCAAGCGGGCGCGAGAGCCTGAGACTGGGCTGGCGGGGCTGGCTCTTGGCGGTCGAGGGTGCCGCCGTCAGCATCGCTTTCATCTCGGCGTTCAAATACACCTATGTCGCCAATGTCGCGGTCATCTACGCGACCTCGCCCTTCATCGCCGCGCTCCTTGCCTTCCTTCTGGTACGGGAAAAATGCCGGCTGCAGACAATGGTCGCGGCCGCCGTATCCTTTTGCGGCGTCGCCATCATGGTGGGCGGCGGCCTCGGCAGCGGCCATCTGTTCGGCGACGGGCTGGCGCTTTTGATGACCGCCGGCAGCGCGCTCTACATGATCATGGTGCGCGCCTTCCGTGACTCGCCTGTCGTGTGGGCGGGCGCGGTCTCGGCCTTCCTGCTCTTCGTGCTCGGCTGGTTCGTCACCGATCCGCTGGCCGTCTCTACGCGCGACGTGGTGCTGCTTGCCACCTTCGGATGCTCCTTCGCGCTGGCCTCGATTCTGTGGACGGAAGGCTCGCGGCTTATCCCTGCCGCCGAATCCGGCCTGCTGGGCTCTGCCGAGGTGCCGTTCGCCATCCTGTTTGCCCTGATCTTCCTCGGCGAAGCTCCGCCCATGGCCAGCGTCATCGGCGGCGCCATCGTGCTTTGCGCGGTCTTTGCCCATGCGGGCCGCGACTGGCTGAAGGCCAAATCGGCGCGCTCGTAAAAATATTTTTGCCAATCACGGAACCATCATCCGGCTCAGGCATTGTTAGGTCGACGGGTCACCCCCCCAAGTCCCCCCAAACCCCTCGACCCGTCCGACTAGAAGCCGACCCGCAAAAAGGTCGGCTTTTTCTTTGGGACTTCCTGGCCCATCACCACGGCAGGGCGAGGCCATCGCCCAGCAGCTCCGCCAGATCCCGCGCCGGGCGCGGAGCTTCGCGACCGAGCCGGATGGCGAAGTCGGCCATCGGCAAT
>NZ_RZSA01000524.1:0-4670 GCF_003998075.1 Mesorhizobium sp. M2A.F.Ca.ET.037.01.1.1
AGGTGCAGCCGGGGATCTTCAGCTTGTCGATGGCGTGCACGCCCGGGAAGTTGGCGATCTTCTCGATGCAGACGACGCCTTCATGCTCTGCCTTGTGGGCGAGCATCGGCGGGCCGGCGACGTCGCCGATGGCGTAGATGCCGGGCACATTGGTCTTGCCGTAACCGTCGACGACGATGCAGCCGCGATCGGTCTTCACGCCGAGCGTCTCGAGACCGAGATTCTCGATGTTGCCCTGCACGCCGACGGCAGAGATCATGCGGTCGGCGGTGATCTTCTCCACCTTGCCGTCCTTCATCTCGACATGCGCGGTGACCGAATTGGCGCCCTTATCGACCTTGGTCACCTTGGCTTCGAGGATGATCTTCATCCCCTGCTTCTCAAACTGTTTTTGCGCGAATTTCGAGACTTCGGCGTCCTCAACCGGCATCACCGCGGGCAGCAGCTCGACCACCGTCACGTCCGCGCCCATGGTGCGGTAGAAGGAGGCGAACTCGATGCCGATGGCGCCCGAGCCCATCACCAGCAGCGACTTCGGCATCTCTTTCGGCACCATCGCCTCGAAATAGGTCCAGATCAGCTTGCCGTCCGGCTCGATGCCGGGCAGCGCGCGCGGCCGGGCGCCGGTCGCGAGAATGATGTGCTTGGCGGTGTAGGTGCCCTCGCCCTTGACGCCTTTCGGCACCGGCGGCTGCGGTTCCATCGCCTTCTTGGCGGTCTTCGAGACGACGACTTCGCCGGGCTTGGAGAGCTTCGCCTCGCCCCAGATGACGTCGACCTTGTTCTTCTTCATCAAGAAGCCGACGCCGCTGTTCAGCCTGAGCGACACTTTTCGCGAACGGTCGACCACGGCGGCCGGGTCGGGGCTGACCTTGCCGCCCTCGAGCTTAAGGCCGTAGTCCTTCAGGTGATCCGAATAATGCATGATCTCGGCCGAGCGCAGCAGCGCCTTGGTCGGGATGCAGCCCCAGTTGAGGCAGATGCCACCCAGATGCTCGCGCTCGACGATCGCCGTCTTGAAGCCGAGCTGGGCGGAACGCACCGCCGTGACATAGCCGCCGGGGCCTGAGCCGATGATGATGACGTCGTAGGATTCAGCCACGGGGTTTTCTTCCTGATCTTTCTGAAGGTTAGAATGAGAGCATCACGCGCACGAGCGGCGCCAGCGCCTTGCCGATGTTGCGCGTGTTCTCGGCATCGAGGTGGACGCCGTCGAGCGGCGTGGTGACGGCCACCGTGCCGGCGTCGAAGAAGCCGCAGCCGGCCTCGTCGGCCAGTGCTGAATATTGCGGCGCCAGACGCTTGGAAGCGTCGTCGCCGCCGGCGAACATTTCCTTGAATTCGGCATTGTCGGTGCGCGTCACCACCGGCGGCGCGACGATGAGGATCTGCGGTGCGGGCCAGTCGAACGGATAGTCATGGCCGCGCACGATGTCGATCAGGCGCTGGATGCCCTGTTTGGCTGCGACCGGATTGCCGTGGATCCATGGCTTCATGTCGTTGGCGCCAAGCATGATTATGATCAGGTCGAGCGGCGCATGGCTGGTCAGGATCGTCGGCAGCACACGGGCGCCATTGCGGTCCGCGCCGGCCAGATGGTCGTCGAAGGCCGTGGTGCGGCCGTTAAGGCCTTCGGCGATGACCTGGATGTCGTCGCCGAGCTCGGCCCCCAGCAAGCTCGGCCAGCGATCCTGGAGCGCATGGCGCCCGAGGCTGGCTGCGTCGTAGCCCCAGGTGAGAGAGTCGCCGTAGCAGAGAATCGTCTTCATGCTTTTGCCACACCCCTGCCGTCACCGGTCGACCAGGCCGCCAGCGCGCGATCCGCCCGACGGAAAGAACAAGGCGAAAGGCCGGTGAAGAATTTCCGCACCGCCTTTTCCCGTCCTACACCAGCATGCCCATCGGGTTTTCGATCATGCGCTTGAAGGCGCCGAGCAGTTCGGCGCCGAGCGCGCCGTCGACCGCGCGGTGGTCGGTCGAAAGCGTCACTGACATCACCGTGGCAATCTTGATCTCACCCTTCTTCACCACCGCACGCTCCTCGCCCGCGCCGACCGCCAGGATCGTCGCATGCGGCGGGTTGATGACGGCGGCAAAGTCCTTGATGCCGAACATGCCGAGATTGGACACCGCCGTCGTGCCGCCCTGATACTCTTCCGGCTTCAGCTTGCGGCTCCTGGCACGGCTGGCCAAATCCTTCATCTCGTTGGAGATCACCGACAGCGTCTTTTCATCGGCATGCCGGATGATCGGCGTGATCAGGCCGCCGGGGATCGACACGGCGACGCCGACATCGGCGTGCTTGTGCTTGACCATGGCGTTCTCGGTCCAGGAGGCGTTCGCATCCGGCACCGCCATCAGCGCCATCGCCATCGCCTTGATCACCATGTCATTGACCGAGAGCTTGTAGGCCGGAACCTCGCCCTTGTCGGTCTCCCTCATGGGTGCTGAGGCATTCAACTGCGTGCGCAACGCCAGAAGCGCGTCGAGCTCGCAGTCCAGCGTCAGATAGAAATGCGGGATGGTGGACTTCGCCTCGACCAGGCGGCGCGCGATGGTCTTGCGCATGTTGTCATGCGGAACGAGCTCGTAGGAGCCTTCGGCGAACAGCTTCAGCACCTGGTCGTCCGACATCGGCTTGGGCGCGGGCGCCGGGGCGAACGGGACTTCGGCCGGAATCTCGGCGGCCGGCTTAGCGAGGGTGGCCGTGCCTTTCGCTGCGACCGCGGCCTCGACGTCGGCGCGCACGACACGGCCGCGCGGGCCGCTGCCTGCCATGGCCGAGAGGTCCAGATTTGCCTCACGGGCCAAGCGTCGAGCCAAAGGCGTGGCTCGGGCGGGCCCCTGCGATTGGCTGATCTCCCCCCTTGTGGGGGAGACGGCCGGCAGGTCTGAGGGGGGCCGGACGGAATGAGAGGTTGGCGGGACAACGCCCGCACCTGTCGGCTGCGCCGACATCTCGCCCACGAGGGGGGAGATTGGCGCCTTGTTCTGCGGCGTCTCAGCCGAATACACTTCATCGTCGGCATAGATCCAGGCGACGGGCTCACCGACGGGAATGTCGACGCGCTCCTTGCCAGTGACGTTGCGAAGCGTGCCGCTGGCCGGCGCGTCGATCTCCATCGCCGCCTTGTCGGTCTCGATCTCGAAGAGCACGTCACCCTTCTTGACGCGAGCGCCCTCCTCGGCGAACCAGCGCGAGATCTGGCCGGTCGCCATGTCCATGTCGACCTTGGGAAGAATGACTTCTGTCGGCATCGCTCAGCGGACCCCTTTCACGAGGTCGCGCGCTGCGGCGATGATGTCGGGAACCTGCGGCACGGTGGCCTTTTCCAGGTCCGGATTGTAAGGGATCGGCGTCTCGGCGCCGCCCAGGCGCACGATCGGCGCATCGAGATAATCGAAGGCCTCGCTTTCGGCGACTAGCGCGCTTACTTCCGCGCCGATGCCGAGCGTCTTCACCGCTTCGTAGACGCAAAGCAGGCGCGAGGTTTTCTTCACGCTGTCGATGATGGTCTGCCTGTCGATCGGGCGGATGGTGCGCAAGTCGACCACCTCGATGTCGATGCCTTCGCCTTCCAGCGCGGCAGCAGCGTCAAGCGCCTTCTGCACCATGATCGACGTGGCGACGATGGTGAGGTCGCGACCTTCGCGGCGGATCTCGGCCTTGCCGATCGGAACGGTATAGTGGCCTTCCGGCACATGGCCCTTCATCTTGTAGAGCAGCTTGTGCTCGAAGATCATCACCGGATCCGGATCGGCAACGGCGGCCAGCAGCATGCCCTTGGCATCGTGCGGCGTCGCCGGCTGGATCACCTTCAGGCCAGGCACATGGCCGAGCCAGGCTTCCAGGCTCTGGCTGTGTTGGGCGGCTGCACCCGTGCCGGAGCCGGCAGGGAAACGCATCACAACCGGCACCGAGACCTCGCCGCCCAGCATGAAGCGCATCTTGGCCGCCTGGTTGACGATCTGCTCCATGCCGAGCGTGGCGAAATCCGAGAACTGGAATTCGAAGATCGGCCGCATGCCGGTGACGGCCGCGCCAACCGCGACGCCTGCACCGCCCAGTTCGGAAATCGGCGTGTCGATCACCCGGTCGGTGCCGTACCGTTCGACGAGGTCGCCGGTCACCTGGAAGGCGCCGCCATAAACGCCGATATCCTCGCCCATCAGGAAGACGCGCTCGTCCATGTCCATGGCGATCGCCATGGCTTCCTGGATCGCCTGGGCGTAGCTCAGTTCACGCACCGCGGCGTCCATCACGCTTGCTCCGTGTAAACATAGTTTTCGAGGGTGGCGATCTCGGGCGCCGGGCTCGCCTTGGCGAACTCGATGCCGTCGGCGATCTCCTTGGCGACCGCGTCGCGGATCGCCTCAATGCCCTGGTCGTCGATGAAACCGAAATCGCGCAGCTCCGTCTCGAACAGCGTGATCGGATCGCGGTTCGCCATCCAGTCCTCGATCTCTTCCTTCGTGCGATAGCGGTTGCGATCGCTCTTGGAATGGCCGCGATGACGGTAGGTCTTGGACTCGATCAGCGTCGGCCCCTCGCCGGCGCGCGCCCGCTCGACCGCGTTGAAGGACGCCTCGGCCACCTCGGAGAAGATGTTGCCGTTGACGATGACGCCCGGCATCGAATAGGCGGCCGCTCGTTCGGCGATGTTCTTCAC
>NZ_RZSA01000525.1:0-4660 GCF_003998075.1 Mesorhizobium sp. M2A.F.Ca.ET.037.01.1.1
GGGCGTGGGTTACGCGACGCTCGCCTTGGTCAACATCCACTCGGCCGCCGCGTCGCTGATCGGCATCACCTTCACCGCGCTCTCCATCCTGCCGGTCGGCATGACCAGGCTTGCGCAGCCGCCGGCGCCGCAGGCGGCGTCGGTCGCGCTGCGCCGCGCCTGGCGCATCTCGCCGGTCGGCGTCGCCGGCATGCTGGCGGTTGGCGGCCTGTCGATGATCGTTTCCGGCTTCGCGCCGATCCACGCCACCGCCAAGGGCTACAGCCAGGCCGATGTGGCGCTGCTGTTGTCGGCCATGCCGGTCGGCACGCTGATCCTGCAGATTCCGCTCGGCTGGATTTCGGACCGCACCGACCGGCGCTACGTGCTGGCCGGGGCGGCGGCGCTGGCGGTCGTCGCCAGCACCTTGGCCATCGTCTTCGACGGCGGCGCGCTGGTGGCGCTGGTGGTGATCTATCTGATCTGGGACGGGGCGTCGGAATCGATCTACGCGCTGTCCAGCGCGCATGCCGCCGACCGGGCCGCCAAGGACGAGCTTCTGGCGCTGTCGAGCTCGATGCTGTTTGCCTGGTCGCTGGCCGGCTTCATCGTGCCCGGCATCGTGACGGCGCTTTCCGCCGTCTTCGGCACCGCGACCTTCATCTATGTCGGGATCGTGATTGCGTCGGCCTTCTGCCTGTTCGTGCTGTGGCGCGTGGCGGCGGGCCGGCCGACACCCGCGGCCACAAGCGGCAGTTTCGCGCCGATGTCGGCGCAGACGCCACTGCCGGTGGAACTCGCCTTCGCGCCGGACGATAAGCCCCGCCAGGATTGAGCCGGCTACTGCTTGCGCGCTTCCGGCGCCGGCACTTCCGGCGGCGGCAGCGGGATCGAGATGCCTTCGCTGTCGAAGGCCTGCTTGGCGCGCTTGGTCATGTCGATTTGGGTCGAAAAATAGTCGGCGGCCGATGTCCAGTAGCGCAAGGTGAGCGAAACCGTCGCGTCGCCGACACTGGCGATGAAGGCGATCGGAGGGGGTTCGCGCCGGATGCGCCTTTCGGCGCCGGCGATGGCAAGCAGCGTCTTCTGCCCGCGGTCGATATCGTTCCACGAACCGATGCTCAAGGTCACGTCTGTGCGGCGCACGCCGTTGCGGTTGAAGTTGCGCACCGGCTGGTTCCACAAGGTCGAATTGGGCGCCAGTATGTAGACGCCCTCGGCGGTGCGCAGCTTGGTGGCGAAGAGGCCGATCTCCTCGACAGTGCCCGCAATCGCGCCGACCTCGACATTCTCGCCGATGCGGAAGGGCCTGAGCGCCAGAAGCATGATGCCGGCGGCGATGTTCTGCAGCGTGCCCTGCAATGCCAGTCCGATGGCCAGGCCGGCGGCGCCGATCGCGGCGATGATGGAGGCCGTCTGCACGCCGAACTGGCCAAGCACCATGATGACGACAAGGATCAGGATAGCGTAGCGCACGACCTGGGAGAAGAAATGCCGCAAGGTCTCGTCGAAGCCGTGGATGTGGCCGAGGCCGGCATAGATCGAGCGTTCGGCAAGCCCGGCGACCAGATAGCCGACAACCAGCAGGATCACGGCGCCGATGGCCGAGAAGGAGTAGGAAACGATCAAGGTGCTGAGCTGCGCGAGCCCGGCCTGGATGGTGATGAGGGCGCTTTGCGGGTCGGTGGGCATGGCGGGGATCCCGTTGGTCGGTGCGCCGATAACCCACGCATCCGGGATCAGTTCCCGCTTTTCAGGCACTGCTAAAACAGCGGTCCGGACCAGGCGCGGCCGAGCAAAAGCGGCCGTCGTCTTGAAACTGCAATGGAACTCTGCCTATCTAAGTGGTGTCACCTGATTTGCATGGTGATTTGGTTGTTCTTGTTGGGAAAGGAAACACACTGAGAACAGCACTGCGGAAGAAGGCTGATATCATGCCTTCGCCGGCCGGGATCAGCGGCAACGCCGCCGCGAGCCTCGCCATCGACACAGTCCTTGCCAGTCTGGAAGACTCCAAGGCCGAAAACATCGTCTCAATCGACATCCAGGGAAAATCGAGCCTCGGCGACTATATGGTCATCGCCTCGGGCCGATCGCACCGTCATGTCTCGGCTGTCGCCGATCATCTCCTCAAGGCGCTGAAAGATGCCGGTCTCGGCAATGCGCGCGTCGAGGGGCTGGCCAGCGCCGACTGGGTCCTGATCGATTCGGGCGACATCATCGTCCATGTCTTCCGCCCCGAAGTCCGCGAATTCTACAATCTCGAAAAGATGTGGCAGGCGCCGGACCTCGAGGAAGAGACCTTGCACTGAGCCTTGATCCGCGTGCCGTGAACCATCACGGTATGCGCTGAGACAAGCTCGCCGGGGCGAGGATGAAGATCACCGTTCATGCCGTGGGCCGGATGAAGACCGGCCCCGAGAGAGAACTCGCCGACCGCTATTTCGAGCGCTTCGCCAAGAGCGGGCCCGCGGTCGGGCTGGAATTTGCCGGCATTGTCGAGGTCCCCGAAAGCCGCGGACAGAGCGCCGACGAGCGCCGCCGCGAGGAAGCCCAGAAGCTGCAGGGCCTGTTGCAGGCCGGAACTGTCCTCATCCTGCTTGATGAGCGCGGCAAGTCGCTTTCGTCGGAGGACCTTGCCGCCCGCATCGGCCAGTTGCGCGACGGCGGCCGCAAGTCGCTGGTCGTCGCCATTGGCGGCGCCGATGGCCATGACAAATCCTTACGCGAGCAGGCGGACCTGGTGCTGTCGTTCGGCGCGCTGACCTGGCCGCATCAGTTGGTGCGCGTGATGCTGGGCGAGCAGCTCTACCGGATCGGGACGATCCTGGCGGGTCATCCCTATCATCGGTCGTGAATGGCGCTTGCCATCTCCAAAAGCTGGGGATTGCTTATCCCGGCTCGGATTTTCGCCTCAAAGGCTGAACATCACTGCTGGAGTAGGGCGCTTCCAACATGGTTGATGGTTCGTTAACGAAGCGGCGGATAGGTTAGGGGCCTGATGTCTGAAGGCTGGTACCCGATCATACGCGCCTGGCGCAGCCGCTGCGGCTTGACCCTTGTCGCCGCCGTGGTCGCGCTCGGGCCGGTCCGGGCGACCGAGAACACGCTGGACGCGGCGCCGGATCCCGATCAGAGCCGGACCGAATACGAGCAGGTCTCCAAGGAGATCACGCTGTCATCGGAGCGGCTGGCCAAGCTCGCCGCCGACATCGCCTCGGTGCGCAAGGATTATGCCTCGATCACCGCGGCGCTGATTCAGTCGGCTATGACGGAGCAGAAGCTTGGCCAGGACATCGAGGACATCGGCGCCAAGCTCGAAGGGCTGAAGGACGAGGAACAGAAGCTGCGCGCTTCACTCATGGCCCGGCGCGACGTGCTGGCCGAAGTGCTCGGCGCGCTGCAGCGCATGGGGCTCAATCCGCCGCCGGCGATCCTGGTCAAGCCGGAAGACGCGCTGTCGTCGGTGCGCAGCGCCATCCTGCTCGGCGCCGTGGTGCCGGAACTGCGCCAGCAGACCGACCGGCTGATGGCCGATCTCAAGGAGCAGACGCGGGTGACGGCCTCGATCGAGGCGGAACGGGCGCGGCTCACCGCCGCCGTCACGGACCAGACGGCGGAGAAGAAGCGGCTCACCATGCTGCTCGAGGCCAAGAAGAAGCTGCAGGCCGATACCCAGACCGCGATGGCGGCCGAGCAACGGCACTCGCAGGAGCTGGCGGCGAAGGCGAGCAGCCTCAAGGACCTGATCGCTTCGCTCGAAGCCGACAAGGCGCGCAAGGCGCAGGACCAGGCCAAGGCGGGCGAGCGGAAATCGACCGACAGCGACACGATGGCCTCGACGACCGAGCTCGCCGCGTTGCCGGTGCCGGAGGCCAACCGCCTCACGGGGTCGGCGCCGTTTTCAGCCTTGCAAGGCCAGATCGCGCTGCCGGTCATCGGCAAGATCAAGCGGCGTTTCGGCACCGACGATGGCAATGGCGCGGCGATGCAGGGCGACATGGTTGCGACACAATCGGGGGCCATCGTCACCGCACCGGCGGATGGAAACGTGCTTTATGCGGGGCCGTTTCGCAGCTACGGTCAACTCTTGATCCTCAATGCGGGCGATGGGTATCATGTCGTCCTGGCGGGGATGAGCAGAATCAGCGTCGCGACCGGACAGTCGGTGCTCGCAGGAGAGCCGATCGGCGCGATGGGAGAGGCCCGGGTGGCAAGCACCTCGGCCTCGCGGAATGAAAATTCGGCGTCGGAACTCTATGTCGAGTTCCGCAAGGATGGAAAACCCGTCGATCCGGCCCCATGGTGGGCGGATCGATTCTCTGGAAGGACGTGAAATGATGCGGAAACTGTCGCTTCTGTTTGCCGGCGCGCTGATGGGCGCATCGGCAATGAGCCTGGTCTACGGCACACCGGGTTCGGCGGCGAATGCTGCGGGTTCGGAAACCTACAAGCAGCTGGCGATCTTCGGCGACATCTTCGAGCGCGTGCGCGCGAACTATGTGACGCCGCCGGACGACAAGTCGCTGGTCGAGAACGCCATCAACGGCATGCTGGCCTCGCTTGACCCGCACTCCTCCTACATGAATGCCGAGCAGGCGCAGGACATGCGCGTGCAGACCAAGGGCGAGTTCGGCGGCCTCGGCATCGAGGTCACCATGGAGAACGACCTGGTCAAGGT
>NZ_RZSA01000526.1:0-4660 GCF_003998075.1 Mesorhizobium sp. M2A.F.Ca.ET.037.01.1.1
CCTGTCACGTGTCCTGCCCCGAGCCGCTCTTCGGCGGCCTTCAGCTTGTCCTCGGAGCGGCCGACGATCACGACTTCCGCGCCGTGTTCCAGCGCGGCTGCCGCGACGCCGAAGCCGATGCCGGAGCTGCCGCCGACGACGATGATCTTTTTTCCCGTGAGACTGGTCATGGGTTTTCTCCGTCCTTTCAGGGATGGGTTCAAAATCAGGCGAGCCCGGCGTGGGCGGCGGCGATGTCGGCGAGGATGATCTTCTTCATCGAATACATCGCCTGGCGCGCCCGGCTGGCCTTCGCGCGGTCCGGATCGTTCATCAGCCGCAAGGCTTCGCCCGGGATGACCTGCCAATAGACGCCGAACTTGTCCTTCAGCCAGCCGCAGGGCTGTTCCGAGCCGCCGCCGGCGGTCAGCGCGTTCCAGAAATAGTCGGTCTCTTCCTGGTCCCCAGTCTCGATGTAGAGCGAGATGCGCTCGTTGAAAGGCGGCACCCCGCCGGCATTGAGCGCGGTAAAGCGCTGGCCTTCGAGCTCGAAGTCGAAGATCGCGTGCGGCTTGTCGGTGAACTCGATCGCGCCGAGCGCGCGGCTGTTCTTGAAGACCGAGAGATAGAAATCCCGCGCGGCTTCGGCATCGAGATTGAACCAGAGGAAAGGATGAACGGTGGCCATGGCGTCCTCGCACGTTGGTGAGTTTTGATCACAAGTTCTGTGAGGATTTTTGGCTGGAAAAACCACGATGGACAAACCAAAGTTTGGCAATTATTTGTTACCATAACTCACAAATGGCTTCGCCATGACCCGCAAACTGCCGCCGCTCAATGCCTTGCCGGCCTTCGAGGCCGCCGCACGGCATTTGAATTTTTCCAGGGCTGCCGACGAGCTCAACCTCACCCATGGCGCGATCAGCCGGGCGATAAAACATCTGGAGGATCAGCTCGGCGTGCAGCTCTTCGAGCGCGCGACGCGCTCGGTGCGGCTCACACCGGTCGGCGAGCCTTATGCGGTTGCCGTGCGCGAGGCGCTCGACCAGCTCGCGCTGGCGACGCAGACCGCGACCTCGCGCCATTCCGGCTCGACGCTCAATGTCAGCACGTCGGACGGGTTTGCCGGAAAATGGCTGGTGCCGCGGCTCTACCGGTTTCACCGCGCGCATGGCGATATCGATGTGCGCGTCTCGACCACCGGCCGGCTGACCAATTTCCGCGGCGACGGCATCGACGTCGCCATACGATATGGCGGCGGCCATTATCATGGGCTGACGTCGGAGTTCCTCACCGGTGAGGAAGTGTTTCCCGTCTGCAGCCCGAAGCTGCTGGAAGGGCCACATCCGCTCAGGCACCCGCAGGACCTCAAGCACCACACGCTGATCCGCGACGGCTACCGCATCGACTGGGCGGCGTGGCTGGCCAGCGCCGGCGTCGAAGGCGTCGATCCCAACAGCGGGCTCACCTTCGATTCCGCCACCTTCGCGGTAGAATCGGCCGTCCAGGGCGAAGGCGTGGTGCTCGGCCGCACCATGCTGGTCTCCGCCGACCTTGCCACCGGCCGGCTGGTGCGGCCGTTCGAACACGCGCTGAAGGCGGTCTCCAGCTTCTATCTGGTCTACCCGCCGGAGGCGATCCGCCAGCGCAAGGTCAAGGCGTTTCGCGACTGGCTGTTTTCGGAGATCGAGCCGGGCTGATGAGCGCAGCCATCTACACACCGCCTTGCACGCGCGTGCGGCCTCGAGACATGACACTTGACTCGTGCCTCTTGCGGCAATCCAACCTGTACGCCGATATATTAGCAATTGCTTCTTTGTAGAGTGGGCACGTGCTATTGTGGTCCTGGGAACGGCGGACGCGCCGTGAGCGCCCCGCGTTTCCCTTGTGGGAGGAAACCAATGGCTCACTACGTATTGCTGTCAAACTTCACCGACCAGGGTATCAGGACCATAAAGGACACCCAGAAGCGTGCCGAGGCTTTCAAGGAGATGGCCAGCAAAAGCGGGGTCAAGATTCACACCTTGTTGTGGACGCTGGGCAAGCATGATGTCGTGGCGGTTGCCGAAGCGGAGGACGACATTGCCGCGACTGCGCTGGGCCTATCAATCGCATCGATGGGCAACATCAGAACCGAGACCCTGAGGGCGTTCGATACGGCGGATATGGCCAAGATACTGGCTAGGATGGCCTGACCGTTAACTTACCAACGCACGTGGCGGATCGAAGCCTGCGCCGGGCCGGGTACCCGGCGCAGGCCGCCTACGAATCCGACCTCACACATGACGGAGCAGCTCGGTGTGCAGTTCTTCGAGCGCGACGCTGTCGGTGCGGCTCACCCCTGCCGGCGAGCCCTGTGCATCGGCCCGGGCTGACGCACGGGCTCAGGAAACTTTCCTTCGGCTCGGCGGTTGATACCGATCCGAGAGAGGGGCATCCATGCCGGGACGAAATGGAGAGACGGCCAGACACTCCAGACGGCCGCGCTCGCGTCCGCTGAAGGGCGAAGAGACGGAGGTGAAGCACGTCGTCGAGACGCAGGGACTGTCACCTGCGCAGGCGCGGGAACTTGTGCGGCGCTATGGCAATGATTGGCGCAAGATCGAGGAAGCCGCCAAGACCTACAAGGGCGACGAATAAGGGCCCGGATATCGGCGCGATCAGTCCCCGCCGGCGTGGGATCAAGCCTCAACCTGAGCGCATCACGCCGGGCTCGCCGGCCTCGTCCGCCTGACCGGGCCGCTGGGCTTCGGACACCAGATCCTGGAATTCGATGGTCGTCACCAGGTAGCCTGCCTCGTCGTAGATCTTGGTCACCCAGGATGTCGGGTCCGACCCCGCGGCAATGCCGTCGAGCATGGCTTCCTTCGCAGCCCGCTTAGCCTCGGCTTTCGCCGTTTCGAGATTTTCCATCTCGACGTGGATCGGCGGCTGCGCCGCGGCTTCGAGAAACTCAAAGCGGAATTTGGGCATTCGTCTCTCCGTTTCCAGCGGCGGGCGGCGCAGGCGCAATCGATCCATGATCATCGCCGCTGCCGTCTCGTTGCTCCTCCAGCACGGTCTCGGCGATATATTCCTCGAGGTCGCCCACTTCCTCGTTGATCTCGTCAGGCTCTATGCCTTGGCTTTCGGCGTCGGCGATACATTGGTCGGCCAATTCGGCGGCGACTATCTCGGCCGGCATCGAGACCCGAGGTTCGGCCTTATGCTCATTGATCCATTCCTCCACGAAATGCGCCGTTTTGTTCACGAGCATGTCGGCCTCCGGCGAGGCTTCGGCTACGGGCTGTTCCAGCTTGATATCCATGCAAGACCATCCTTGAATGATCTTATTCAACGCCGACTGGTCGCAAAGGATGCAGCTCTCGGTCGATGGTGAGCGGCGGGCCGGGGATCGGCTGACCAAGCGCCGGTCCGAGCCCGCGCAGGCCCAGCCGGGAACCTGAATCACGGTCGAACATTCTTGCTGTTGGGATAAACTGACCGCAGGCTAAAGACGTGAAGGCTCAGGGCTTTAGAGCGCTACTGGCCAGCAAGACACGCGCTGCCGGGCGCAAGGCCGGCCATTGGCTCGACATCGCCAAATATGTCGCCGTGGCCGTCGCCGCTGCCGTCGTCACGCTGGCCGCGGTAAACCTGACCCCGGAGCCGCGTGTCATCCGCACGATCGTTCCGCACCGCTTCGACGCGGCGGATCCGCAATTCGTGCAAAGCATGAGCAGCTATTCGCAAGGGCAGATCTCCGGGCAGAACGCCGTGCAAACCCTCGTCAACGGCGACGAGATTTTTCCTGCGATGCTGCAAGCGATCGGCGTAGCCCGATCCAGCATCGACATGGAGACCTACATTTATTGGTCGGGCTCGGTCGGCTATCAGTTCGCCACGGCCTTGGCCGCGAAAGCCCGCGAAGGCGTCGAGGTCCGAGTGCTGGTCGACTGGCTTGGCTCCCTGCCCTTCGACGAGAACCTGATCCACATCATGACGGGCGCTGGGGTGCGGTTCCAGCGCTACCGGCCTGTCTACTGGTATACGCTTGACCGAGTGAACAACCGGACCCACCGCAAACTGCTCATCGTGGACGGGCGGGTCGCGTTCACTGGCGGGGTCGGCATCGCGGACAACTGGCTGGGCGATGCGCGCAATCCGAACGAGTGGCGTGACACTCATTATCGGATTGAGGGGCCTTCGGTGGGCGCGTTCCAGGCGGCCTTCGCCGAGAACTGGCTGGAGACCGCGGGCGAAACATTGCAAGGAGAGAAGTTCTATCCGCCACCCGAACCCGCAGGCGCGCTTAGCGCCCAGCTGGTCCTGTCATCGCAACCGAACGGCTCCGAGGATATGGAGCTGATGATGCTGGCCGCGATCGCCGCGGCCAAGGATCACCTGCGCATCGGCATGGCCTACTTCGTGCCGGACGAGATCGCGCTGCAGCAGATACTCGACGCCAGGAAACGAGGCGTGGCCGTCGACGTCATCGTGCCCAATTCGCTGACCGATGTGCCCATCGTGCGAAAAGGCTCGCGGCACTTCTGGGGTCAACTGCTCGAAGCGGGCGTGCGCATCTACGAGTTTCAGCCGACGATGTATCATCCCAAACTGCTCATCGTCGATGACGTCTGGGCAAGCTTCGGTTCCACCAACCTGGACGAGCGCTCGTTGCGCCTGAATGACGAAGCCAGCC
>NZ_RZSA01000527.1:0-4651 GCF_003998075.1 Mesorhizobium sp. M2A.F.Ca.ET.037.01.1.1
AGGCGGTCCACCGTCGTCGGGCAGTCTTGCGCCCGCGGCGAGCGCCAAGAGCTCGGAATCCTGCGACTGGTCCTGAAGACGCGCCACCTGGTAACCGGCGATTGTCGCGGTGACAAGCAAGGCCGCGGCGCAAGCGGCGATGCCGGCCGGCGCGACGAGGAAGCGCGGCAGCAGCGAAGGACGTGCCGCGCCGCGATCGATGCGCGCCAGCACCTTGCGCGCCAAGGCGCGGTCATCGCCCTCGACCAGCGCGGCCTGCCGCACGAGGCTGTCGAGCGCCGCGTCGGCGCCGGCATCGCCGTCAAGCGCCAGGAACGCCAGGGCCGGCCCTCTCAAGGCCGCCGGCCAGGCATTGACGTCGTCGCCGAAGCGGCGACGGTTGTTCTCGAATTCCTCGCGTGTCATGAGGACTTCCTTTCGCGGCCCGCGGCCGCATCTGCCAAATGATCCCTAAGCGCGCGGCGCCCGCGCACGAGCAACTGTTCGACCGAGCCGGCGCTGGCGCCCATCACCTCGGCGATCGCACCGATGTCAAGCTCGCCCACCGCCCTAAGAAGCAGCGCCATGCGCTGGCGCTCCGGCAGGCGCGACAGGCCATCGCGCACGATCGCCAGCTCCTGCCTTGCCGCCGTCGCGGTCTCGGCATTCGCTTCAGGCGCGGCCGGCTCCTCTGCGATGTCGTCCAGGCCGAAGAAGTTGCGCAGCGCTCGGCGCCGGCGCTGGTCGATGCAGCGGTTGGCCGTGATCCGGTAGAGCCATGTCGAGGCGCGCGCCCTGCCGGGATCGAAGCGTGCGGCCTGTTTCCAGACGGTCACGAACACCTCCTGCACCACGTCCTCGGCATCGGCCGCATGACCGAGATAGCGCGTGGCGAATGTCCGCAGCCCACGGCCGTGACGGGCCATGAGCGCGGACAAAGCCGCCTGGCTGCCCGCGGCGATGCGGGCCAGAAGCTCCTCGTCGCCACCGGCAGCTTCATCCCGCACGGCGGCGGGCACCGGTCGAGGAGCCTCCGGGGGCGAGGCAGAAATCCGCGACGATCCGGCTCGGGAGAAAAACGAATTCCGACGTCAAGTCCACCACCAGATGTCAGCGGCGCCAACGGCGGAAGCCGTGAACCGTGTTGCCGTTCGGGCCCGTGAAGCTGCCGACAGAACGGCCGCGAAACGGTCCGGCCGCGCTGTAGCGCTGACCTGAAACGGTCTTGCCGTTCGGCCCGGTGGCAGAATAGCTCCTGGAGCAGCGGTCAACAACGCCGGCCTTGCAGGTCGAGTTCGACGTGTAGGTGCCGCCATTCGGTCCGGTGCGCGTGGTCGAGCCGGTGTAGATATTGCCGTCCCGGTCGACGCTGCGGCTCAGTTCGCCGCCATGCGCGGTCTTGCGCGTCCATTCCTCGGCCGAGGCCGGGTAAGCGGCCGACCAGACGACCATCGCGCCAAGGCAAAGCAGCGGAAGTTTGAGTCTTGAAAGCATGTCATTTCCTTTCTGGAAGGCAGGTTGGTCAATTGGCATGAGCAGCCACGATCTTGCGGATCGCCGCGATCTCGTCGGCGGAGAGCCTGCCGTCGCCATTGCGGTCGGCGAGATCGAAGAGCGGCGTGCTGGCCTGGAACTCGTCCTCGGTGACCTTGCCGTCGCCATTCCTGTCCATGCGCCGCCAGCGATTGCCGAGGCGGGCCTCGGCTGCCAGGGCGCGGTCATCGATGGCCTGGCGGGCGGTCTCGATCTCGTTCCCGTCGATGACGCCGTCGCCATTGCGGTCGAGCCTTTTGAAGAGGCGTTCGCGGGCGGCGAGCATCTCGTCCTTCGAGATCGCGCCGTCGCTATTGGTGTCGAGGCGCTGCAGGATGCGCTGGCCGGGCATGTCCTGCGCCGCGGTGGCGCAGACCGGAGCGAGCCCGAGAAGCAGACCCGCAAGGATTGCTGAGTGTTTCATGGTTGGTCCTTTCGACTGTCACGTCGCGGGGGCGACTGTCGGCCAATACGCAGCCCGGTTCGTGCTCCTACGCTCGGCAGGCGGATTTTTTCGCCGGCCGCCATGGCGCGGCGCCCCGTGCATCGAACCTTCCGAAAAATTCGCGGGCAGCGCGTAGGAGCCTTCGAACTCGCGCGTAGGAGGCGCTGCAAGGACGGTCCGCGGCGGGCCGTCGATTACAGCGGAGACCCAGATGACCAAGATTGTGACAGCCCTCGCCGGGCTGCTCCAGGGGCCCGGGAAGCGTTCCGGCGCATCGACACCAATGGCGACAGAAAGCTCGAATTCAGCGAGATCCAGGCAGCGCGGGCGCGGATGTTCGACCGGCTGGACGCCAACCACAATGGCGTGCTCGACCCCGACGAGGTGCGCGCGGCCGTAGCGCAGGTCAAGGCGAAGCGCGACATCCAGGCCGCGCGTTTCGCGGGGCTGCAGGCCGAGGCGAGCCGCATGGACCGCAACGGCGACGGCAAGATCTCGCGCGACGAATTCACGGCCGCCATTCCCGACCGGCTGCTGCAGGCGGACACCGATGGCGACGGCGCGCTTTCGATTTCCGAACTGCGGGCGCTGAAGCGCCCGTGATCCCCCCGTGATCCCCAGTGACACACAACAAAGGAGAGAGACGATGAAATGGATAGCGACGGCCTTTTGCGGCCTGGTGCTCGGCGCATCGATGCTGGCCTCGCCGGCCGAGGCCGTTCCAATCGTGCCCGCCCCCGGCCAGGCATCCGTGACCAGCCAGGCGACGCCGGTCTGGTACCGGCGCGGCTTCTACGTCGTTGGCGGCGTCTATTACTACAACGGCTACCGTGGCTATTGGCGCGTGCGCCCCGGCTACCGCTACTACAATGGCTACTGGTTCCCGGCCGCCGCCTTCGCGGCCGGCGTGGCGGCCGCCACGGTCGCGCCACCCCCGCCCCCAGCGGCGCGCCTGGCGGCCGCCCATGTGCGCTGGTGCTATGACCGCTACCGCTCCTACCGCGCCTGGGACAACAGCTACCAGCCCTATGGCGGCCCTCGCCAGCAGTGCCTGTCGCCTTATAGTTGAGCCGGGCGTACCGGCGCGGCGTGGACTCTGGGTGCATAAAAAAGCGCGTCGCGCCGAAAACGAGTTCGGGCGACGCGCTACAGCCTTTGTCCGATATTACCAAACGTCGGTGTGGGTGGTTCCGTCGGGTCCCCGAGGGAGTGGAGTCGGCTGGAACCACCCGCCCGCCTTGTGTCCTTCCCAAGACGGACCGACTATACGGCGCCGTCCTGCGGTTTCCTTGACCTGGATCAAGCGCTGCCGGCTCGCCGCTGGACGTGTTCTGTCCCCGCCCTATACTTTCGCGAGCGGCGATTTTTCGCGGGAGACAAGAACATATGAGCCTCGGCAAACACAAACTCGGAAGCCAGGGGCTCGAAGTCTCGGCCATCGGCCTCGGCTGCATGGGCATGAGCCAGTCCTACGGGCCGGCCGACGAAGCGGAGTCGATCGCGACGATCCACCGGGCGATCGAGCTCGGCTGCACCTTTCTCGACACGGCCGAGGTCTACGGGCCGTTCCTCAACGAGGAACTGCTTGGGCGCGCGCTGCAAGGCCGGCGCGACCAGGTGACGATCGCGACCAAGTTCGGCTTCCGCATCGTCGATGGCAAGCAGGCCGGCACCGACAGCCGGCCCGACCATATACGGGAGGTAGTGGAGGCTTCGCTCAAGCGGCTCGCCACCGATCGCATCGATCTGCTTTACCAGCACCGCGTCGACCCCGCGGTGCCGATGGAGGATGTCGCGGGCGCGGTCGGCGAGTTGGTGGCCGAGGGCAAGGTGCGCTTCTTCGGCCTGTCGGAAGCGGGCATTGCCAACATCCGCCGCGCGCATGCCGTGCATCCGGTCTCGGCGCTGCAGAGCGAATACTCGCTGTGGGAGCGCAACCTCGAGCCCGAGATCATCCCGGCGCTGAAGGAGCTGGGCATCGGCCTGGTGCCCTTCGCGCCGCTCGGCCGCGGCTTCCTGGCCGGCGACGTCAAGCGCGCGGAGGACTATCCGCAGGGCGATTTCCGCCGCGGCGACCCGCGCTACCAGGGCGAGAATTTCGACTTGAATGTCGCGGCCGCCGCCGCGGTGCGCGACATTGCAGCGGCAAAAAGCGTGAAGCCCGGCCAGATCGCGATCGCCTGGCTGCTCGCCAAGGGGCCGGACTTCGGCATCGACATCGTGCCGATCCCTGGCACCAAGCGGCGGACCTATCTGGAGGAAAATGTCGCGGCGGCGGACATCACGCTCGACGCGACCGAGATACTGGGGCTCGACATGGCGCTGACGCCCGACAAGGTATCCGGGCCAAGGTATAACGAGCGCACGATGTCGCTGGTGGACCGGTAGGGCTCGAAGTCCTGAGGACTATTGAACGTCGGCGCGAAGGAACTCGGCGCCGACAGCTGGCAATCAGCCCTCACCCGCCCGAATGCGGATCGATGCTGTAGGGATGCACCGGATAGCCAGGGCCGATCGCCTCGCCCACTCTTTCCACCCAGCCTTCTACCGCCGGATAATCGGCGAGGGAGAAACCGCAATCCTCAGCGCGGTGGCTGTAGGCATAGACGGCGATGTCGGCGATGGTGAGCGTATCGCCGACCAGGAAAGGCGTGTCGGCCAGGCTGCGGTCCAGCGCGCCAAGCGCTCGTACAC
>NZ_RZSA01000528.1:0-4649 GCF_003998075.1 Mesorhizobium sp. M2A.F.Ca.ET.037.01.1.1
CCATCTATATCGTCATGGTCAGGACCGGATCGGACGAGGAGCCGCAGCATCGCCGGCATTCGATGATCCTGGTGCCTTCCGACAGCAAGGGCGTCACCAAATTGCGGCCGATGCAGGTCTATGGCGACGATGACGCCCCGCACGGCCATATGCATCTGAGATTCGAGAATGTGCGAGTGCCGGCGGCGAACCTCATCCTCGGCGAGGGCAGGGGCTTCGAGATCGCGCAGGGGCGGCTGGGGCCGGGCCGCATCCATCATTGCATGCGCGCCATCGGCCAGGCCGAGATGGCGCTGGAGATGCTGTGCCAGCGCTCGGTGCGGCGCGAGGCCTTCGGCCAGTCGCTGGCCAAGCTCGGCGCCAATTTCGACATCATCGCCGAATGCCGCATGGAGATTGAGATGGCGCGGCTCTTGTGCCTGAAGGCGGCGTGGATGATCGACCAGGGAGACGCGCGCGCGGCCGCCCCCTGGATCAGCCAGATCAAGGTGGTGGCGCCCCGCGTCGCGCTGAAGGTCACCGACGAGGCGGTGCAGATGTTCGGCGCGCAAGGCATCAGCCAGGACACGCCGCTCGCCCGCTCGTGGACGCATCTGCGGACGCTGCGGCTGGCGGACGGGCCGGACGCCGTGCACCGGCGCCAGGTGGCGCGCACGGAACTGAAGAAATACACGCAGGAAAAGGTCTGACAGCCATGACGCTTCCATCGCAAATGCGAGGTCTGCTGCTTGTCGGCGACGGTTACACCAGAACGCCTTCGGCGGCCGCGCTGGAAGCGATGGAGCCTTACCTTGAGCCCGGCAGCATAGCCGTGCCGGAGCCGGGGCCGACACAGGCGCTGATCAAGGTCAGCCTCGCCTCGATCAACCCCTCCGACATTGCCTTCATCAAGGGCCAGTACGGCCAGCCGCGGGTCAAGGGCCGTCCGGCAGGTTTCGAGGGCGTCGGCATGGTCGTCGCCACCGGCGACGTCCCGTACGCAAAAAGCCTGACGGGCAAGCGGGTCGCCTTCGCCACTGGCGTGTCGAACTGGGGGGCGTGGGCGGAGTATGCGGTTGCCGAGGCCGCGTCCTGCATCCCGCTCATCGACACGGTGCGCGACGAGGATGGCGCCGCGATGATCGTCAATCCGCTGACCGCCTTGGCCATGTTCGACATCGTCAGGGAGGAGGGCGAAAAGGCCTTCGTCATGACCGCAGGCGCCAGCCAGCTCTGCAAGCTGATCATCGGGCTGGCGAAAGAGGCGGGTTTCCGGCCGATCGTCACCGTGCGCCGTGACGAGCAGATCCAACTGCTGAAGGACCTCGGCGCCGCCCATGTGCTCAATGAGAAGGCGGCGGATTTCGAGGCCGTGCTGCGCGAAACCATGAAGGCCGAGCAGCCGCGCATCTTCCTCGACGCGGTCACCGGCCCGCTGGCTTCAACTATCTTCAGTGCCATGCCGAAGCGGGCACGCTGGATCGTCTATGGCCGGCTCGACGCCGAGCCGACGGTAATCCGCGAGCCGGGGCAACTGATCTTCCAGCACAAACGCGTCGAGGGTTTCTGGCTGGCTGAATGGATGCGCCAGTTCCGCGACAGGCTGGGGCCGGCGGTGCTGGAGGCGGAGAAGCGCTTTTCCGACGGACGCTGGTCGACCGACGTCACGGCGGTCGTGCCGCTGGACGAGGCGATGGCACGGCTGCCGGCGGAGCTCGCAAAGCCCAACGGAAAGGTGTTCATCAGGCCCTAAACTGCTGGGCGCCGATTTGAACACAAAGCTGTGATCGGCAAGGGAGCGGCCGAAAAACGCCGTTGTCTCGCCTTCCGTTGCCACGCGCTGGCAACGGTCACGCTCGGATGTTCTATTTCATTTCGATGTGATATCTGGCCGGCGCTTGAGGCCAAACGGCGATGGGAAAGCCGTTCTGGTCGGAATGCGGGGTGCGCTATGATGGTAACCAAGCCGGTTTTCGACCGTTTGGGGTTTTGGCTTTGGGTCGGGTCGTTTCTGATTGTGCTTAGCCTGGCGCTGTGGTCGCCCGACGCGCGTTCGGTGGTCCATATCTATAGACATGGCAGCGAAGCTTTTCTCGGCGGAGAACCGCTGTATCAGGTCGAAGTCGCCATGGGGTACCTATATGCTCCCGCCTTCGCTGTCCTCTATGTTCCGCTGCTGAAGCTCGGGCCGTATCTGGGCAATGTTTTGTGGCACATGCTGGGCTTCGGGGTGCTTACCTTTGCCGCGATGCGCCAGGTCCGTAAGGTGGGCGGCGAGGAGCAGACATGGCTCCTGTCTTTCGGTCTCTTCCTCGCCCTGCCGGTTTCGCTGGCAGCGCTTCGCAACGGCCAGGCGACGATCCTGCTTACCGGGGCGTGCTGGTTTCTGACGCTGTCGGCACTCGAGGGGCGCCGCGCCGAATGCTTCTTCTGGGCCATGCTTGCGATCATCGCCAAGCCGACCGCGATCATCATGCTGCTGCTGGCGGGAGCGCTGCGCCCCAGATTGATACCGGCGCTGGTGCTGGCGGTCCTCGTCGTGCTCGCCATCCCCTATGGCTTTGCATCGACGGACTATATCAACGCGCAATATCACGATTTCTTCCGGCTGCTGACTTCGATGACGGTCGATCCAACCGGCCCCTTCGTTCCGGCCGACTTCACGGCGCCGTTCACGCGGTTTGGGATGCCGATCCCTGAATCCGTGGCGACGATCCTGCGCGTCGTCGCCGGTTTGCTCACACTTTGGCTGGTGCTCCAGTTCGATAGGCTGGACTCCAACCTCGGCGGACTCGCCATCTTCCGCGCCGCGGCATTCTACATGTGCGTCTTCAATCCGCGTGTCGAGCAGAACACCTATGCCATGGTGGCAGTGCCCGCGGGTCTCTCCATCGCCTTGCTTTGGCGGGAAAAGGGAGCCGGTGCCGTGCGCTGGTTCCTGGCAACGCTCCTCTTCGTCACCGGACTGACCAGTGTCGATCTGCGACTGCACGACCTTTTCCATCTGTGGTTCCGACCGCTCAGCGTCAGCATAATTGCCTGCGTGCTCATCGGCTGGCTCTGGACGCGAGGCAGACAGAAGGCGCCAGCCGCGGGAGCCGTCGCCCGTGGCTGAGAGGCTCGACGTCATCGCGCCGTTCTTCAACGAGGCCGAATCCGCGATTGCCTTCGTCGGGCTGCTCGACAGGCTCGAGGCTGCCGTGGTGGAGCGCTTCGGCCTGACGGTGCGCAAGATCCTCGTCGATGACGGCAGCCACGACGGCAGCGCCGAGACTTTCGCGGCGGCCCTGTCAGGTTCCTGGGAGATCGTGCGGCTCAGCCGCAATTTCGGCAAGGAAGCCGCGGTGCTCGCCGGGCTCGACCATTCCCGCGGCGACCTGGTCCTGATCATGGACTCCGACCTCCAGCATTCCATGGACATCAGCCTGAAGATGATCGGCGAGCTGGTCGACGATCCGGAGATCGATGTCGTTTATGCGCAGAACGATCGGCGGGAGGGCAGTTGGCGGCGCAGCCAGCTGGCGCGGCTTTTCTACAAGCTGATCAACAGCAGCCAGCGCTTCGATATCCCCGAAAATGCCGGGGACTTCCGCGTCATGCGCGGCGCCGTGGCGCGCGCCCTGACCAGCGTGCGCGACAAGCGTCGCTTCAACAAAGGCCTGTTCGCCTGGGCGGGCTTTCGCCAGAAGGCGGTGCTTTATTCGCCGGAAAGCCGCGCCAGCGGCACGTCGAAATGGAGCCGGTTCAACCTGATCGCGTTCTCGCTCGAAGGGTTCACCTCGTTTTCCGTGATCCCGCTGCGCATCATCAGCCTCATCGGATTGCTGGCGGCATTTGCCGGTCTCGCCTATGGCGTGAAAGTGGTCTTCGAGGTGCTGTTCTATGGCATCGCCGTGCCCGGCTATCCAAGCATCATGGTCGCCGTCGTGTTGCTGGGCGGCCTCAACCTGGCGCTGCTCGGCCTGATCGGCGAATATGTCTGGGTCACGCTCAGTGAAAGCAAGGACCGGCCCGTCTACATCGTGCGCGACGTGCTGCATGGCAATGCCGCCGAGCAGGTTGCTCCCGACAGATGACCAGGTCGATCCGCCTGATCGCCGACGATTATGGGCTGGCGCCGGGAGTCTCGAGCGCGATCCTCGACCTGATCGAGCGCGGCCGCCTGACCGGAACCGGATGCATGACCGGTTTTCCCGAATGGGAAGAGGCGGCGGCGCGCATCAGGCCGTTCCGCCGTCGGGCTGCCGTCGGGCTGCATCTGACCCTCACCGATCAGGCCGCCGCGACCAGTTCGTCGAGCCTGGCGCCGGAAGGCAGGCTGCCGGGGCTCGCCTCCCTCGCGCTGCCGGTGCGGCGCGGGCGTATCGACGAGCCGGACGTTCATGCCGAGCTCGACGCCCAGTACGACCGCTTCGTCGAAGCGCTGGAAGGCCCGCCCGACTATATCGACGGACACCAGCATGTGCATTTTCTTCCCGTGGTACGGAATTGGCTGCTCGCGCGGTTCGGGGCAAGCGCGGGCAAACCGGCGCTGCGAGGGGCGCCGGGACTTCCGGGCATGGATGCTGCGGCGGCGAAGGTCGCGGCGGTCGCCGCTCTGGCCGCAGGGTTCAACGGAGCGATGCGCCGGGCCGGCTTTAGCGTCTTGACGCCGCTTTCCGGGATCTATG
>NZ_RZSA01000529.1:0-4638 GCF_003998075.1 Mesorhizobium sp. M2A.F.Ca.ET.037.01.1.1
GCCGAGGATGGCGGTGCCGTTGGAGATGACGGCGACCATGTTGCCGCGCGTCGTGTAGTCGAAGGCGCGGCTCGGATCCTCGGCGATGGCGCGCACGGGAACGGCGACGCCCGGCGAATAGGCGAGGCTCAGATCGCGCTGCGTCGCCATCGGCTTGGTGGCGACGATCTCGAGCTTGCCGGGCCGCCCCATGGCGTGGAATTCCAGCGCCTCCTCGGGACTGACGGAGGGGCCGCTGCTTTCGGTTTTCCTGGCCATGATGCCTGACGTTTTCCTCACCTATTCGCGCTCTTGAGGCGAGCGCATTCTTTTGAACTACCGCTTAAGGCCATACTCAGCCGCTGTAAACCGCCAAGCGATCAAGTGACGGCGTTCCTCCGCGGTAGCAGCGACAGTCAAATCCTGCCCGATGGGATCGCGGCAATGTCGCGCAGGTGCTCGCGCACCGGAGCCCAGCGCGTTAGCCCGGAGGTGCCGGCGAACGGCCATTCGGAGAAGGGCGGATCATCGCATCCCATGCGTTGCTTAAGCGCCGAGAGATAGGCCATCAGGTCCAACCGTTCCGCCCTTACCCTTTCAAGCGTGCGGCCGCGAATCTCCTCCCGCGGTATGGCGCGGTCGCGCAGCCGCTCGACCGCGCGACGGATCGCGGCCGGCTCCGGCTCGGCGATGATGCAGTAGTCCGGATCGAAATAGACGTCGCGGCCGCCGATGCTCGGTGTCGAGACGATCGGCAACCCGGCCAGCAGATACTCCATGCTGGAATACATCGCCCCTTCCACCGCCGACAGGCAGAGCCCGACCGCAGCCTGGTTGTAGACGCGGTTGACCTCGGCGGAGGTCAGCCTGCCGGGCAGGCCATCGACAAGCGGATTGGCGATGCTGTGAAGGGGCGATTGCGCCTGCAGGCGGCGGATGAAGGCGCGGTCGCCGGCCGGCGGCAATTCGCCGATCGAGGACGTCACATGGACCAGTCTTTCGATCTCGAAGGCGAGATAGTGCCGCTTGGTGTGCGAGATGCGGCCATTGTAGACGGCATCGTACTTGACCGGCACGTCCGGCAGCGGCCGGAAGACGTCTTCCGAGATCATCAGATTGTGATTGGAGAAGATTGCATTGCCGCCAACGCCTGCAATCAGGCGTCGCTCTTCCTCTGTGTTGCAGAGAAAGATCAGCTCGTGCTTGGGGCAAACCTTGGCGAACCAGGCGAGATCCTTGCGTATCTGCTCGACGACGGCAGGCCGTTCCAGCGTCCAGTTCGGCATCAGAAGGAAGGTGGCGCGCCGTGGCGCAAGGCGTCGGCAGAAGGCGGCGAGCGCGTAGAGAGGGCGCCTGCCGCCGACAGGTACATAGAGGATCAACGGATCGCGACTGAAGATGTGGAGAGGCATCTCGATGCCGCCATCGAGGCCCGAAATCGGCCCGCGCGCCGGAAGGATGAAGGGCAGCCGTATCCGCGTCCACGCCTTGATTTTGGTTCTGGTTCGGTTGGCTCGGTTAGCGGCAAGAAGCCGAATGCGGCCGAGCGAGCCGGCGGGGCCGACCATCTCCTCGAACGTCTCGTGTCCGTCCTGCTTCATCGCCCCACCATGTTCTCATGGGCCCGGACGATCCATATGTCGGCCGACCTCGTGAGGCAACATGCCTTGCGCACCCTGTTCCTGCCGATGGCGCAACCGCCCAGTCTTCCCCTGCTTTTCGCGCCGCCGGCATTAAACCGGGCTGCCACTTCTGCTAGCGTCCCGGCATGAACATGCACATGCCGACAGACAACGACGCCCAGGAGACGACGACGCCTGCGCCCGCCACCGGGGGCGTCACGCCGATGATGGAGCAGTATATCGAGATCAAGGCGGCGAACCCTGACTCGCTTTTGTTCTACCGCATGGGCGATTTCTACGAGCTGTTCTTCGACGACGCGGAGAAGGCGAGCCAGGCCCTCGGCATCGTTTTGACCAAGCGCGGCAAGCACCAGGGCCACGACATTCCGATGTGCGGCGTACCGGTGCATGCGGCGGACGACTATCTGCAAAAGCTGATCGCGCAGGGTTTTCGCGTCGCCGTCTGCGAGCAGATCGAGGATCCGGCGGAAGCCAAGAAACGCGGCTCAAAATCGGTGGTGCGCCGGGACGTGGTGCGGCTGGTCACGCCCGGCACCATCACCGAGGACAAGCTGCTCGCGCCCTCGGAATCGAGTTTCCTGATGGCGCTCGGCCGCGTCAAGGCTGGCGGCGCCGCTGCCAGCCAGGCGAGCTTTGCGCTGGCCTGGATCGACATTTCGACCGGCGCGTTCCGCGTTGCCGAGACGAGCACCGAGCGGCTGCTTGCCGACATCTTTCGCGTCGACCCGCGCGAATTGATCGTCGCCGAGCCGGTTTTCCACGATCCGGAGCTCAGGCCGGTCTTCGATGTGCTTGGCCGGGTCGCCAATCCGCAGCCGCCGTCGTTGTTCGATTCGGCCTCGGCCACGGGCCGCATCGCGCGCTTCTTCGAGGTCGCGACGCCGGACGGTTTTGGCACGTTCTCGCGCGCCGAATTGTCGGCGATTTCGGGCGCCATCGCCTATGTCGAAAAGACGCAAAAAGCCGAACGCCCGCCGCTGTCGCGGCCCGAGCGCGAGGAGCAGGGCTCGACGCTGTTCATCGACCCGGCGACCCGCGCCAACCTGGAACTGCTGCGCACGCTCTCCGGCAGCCGCGACGGCTCGCTGTTCAAGGCGATCGACCGCACCGTGACCGGCGGCGGGGCGAGATTGCTCGCCGATCGGCTGATGGCGCCGCTGACCGACCCGGCCGCAATCGCGGCAAGGTTGGATTCGGTCTCCTTCTTCCGCTCCGAAGTGCGGCTCTGCCAGAGCCTGCGGGCGAGCCTGAAAAGCGTCGCCGACATGCCGAGGGCGCTGTCCAGGCTGGCGCTCAACCGCGGCGGGCCGCGCGATCTGGGGGCGCTGCGCGCCGGCTTCGAGGCTGCGAGAACGATCGCCGAATTGTTCGCGGCAACCGCGCTGCCCGCCGAGCTCGCCGCGGCGCTGGCCGCGATCAAGGCCCTGCCCGAGGCGCTTGCCCGCCACCTCAGCGAAGCGCTCGACGACGAGCTGCCGCTGATCAGGCGCGACGGCGGCTTCGTGCGTACCGGCTATCACGCCGAGCTCGACGAGATGCGGGCGCTGCGCGACGAATCGCGAAAAGTGATCGCCGGGCTGGAGCGCTCGCTCATTGAGGAAACCGGCATCCGCTCGCTGAAGATCCGGCATAACAATGTGCTCGGCTATTACATCGAAGTGACGGCCAACCACCACTCGATCATGACCGGCAGCGACGCGGCCAAGGCGCGCTTCATCCACCGCCAGACCATGGCCAATGCCATGCGCTTCACCACGACGGAGCTGGCGGAGTTGGAATCAAAGATCGCCAACGCCGCCGACCGGGCGCTGAGCATCGAGCTCGCCGCCTTCGACCGGCTGACGGCGGAAGTGGTGGCTGAAGCGGACAGCATCCGCGCCGGCGCCGAGGCGCTTGCCGCTCTGGACGTGTCGGCGGCGTTGGCGCTTCTTTCCGAAAGCGAGGGCTGGTGCCGGCCGGTAGTCGATGCCGGCCTCGCTTTCGAAATTGTCGGCGGGCGCCACCCGGTGGTCGAGCAGGCGCTCAGGCGTTCCGGCGAAGGGCCGTTCGTCGCCAATGATTGCGACCTCTCGCCCGAAAGCGGCGCCAGGGCCGGCGCCATCTGGCTGCTCACCGGCCCCAATATGGGCGGTAAATCGACATTCCTCAGGCAAAACGCACTGATCGCCATTCTGGCCCAGACCGGCTCCTTCGTGCCGGCACAAAGCGCCCATATCGGCGTCGTCGACCGCCTGTTCTCACGCGTCGGCGCCTCGGACGACCTGGCGCGCGGCCGCTCGACCTTCATGGTCGAGATGGTCGAGACGGCGGCGATCCTCAATCAGGCGGGCGAGCGGGCGCTGGTGATCCTGGACGAGATCGGCCGCGGCACAGCCACCTTCGATGGGTTGTCGATCGCCTGGGCGGCGGTTGAATACCTGCACGAAAAGAACCGCTGCCGGGCGATTTTCGCCACGCATTTCCACGAGATGACGGCGCTGGCGGGCAAGCTCCCCCGGCTCCACAACGTCACCATGCGGGTCAAGGAATGGGAAGGCGACGTCGTCTTCCTGCACGAGGTCGGCAAAGGCGCGGCCGATCGCTCCTACGGCGTGCAGGTGGCGCGGCTGGCCGGCCTGCCGGAGGCGGTCGTCGCCCGGGCCAGGGAAGTCCTGCATCAGCTGGAAGAGGGCGAGGTTTCGGGCAAGACAAACCGGCTGGTCGATGATTTGCCGCTGTTTTCGGTGGCGGTGAAGCGCGAAGCGCCGAAGCCGGTCAAGAGCGATGCGCTGGGCGAAGCGCTGGGCGCAATCAATCCCGACGAGATGACGCCGCGCGAGGCGCTGGAGGCGCTCTACCGGCTGAAGGGGCTGGCGAGCCGGTAATCAAAACAATCGGAACATCGGCGTCACCAGCCCTGCCGACTGGAGCCAGCCGAACAATTCGACCGCGAGTATCGCCGCAAGGAAGTAGGAGCCGTCGATGGCGGTCCGCTTCAGCGCCACCGAGTCGAACGTGACGGGAGACGAGCCCAAGA
>NZ_RZSA01000052.1:0-13068 GCF_003998075.1 Mesorhizobium sp. M2A.F.Ca.ET.037.01.1.1
GCACCAAGACCGTGCTCACCGAGGTCGAGGGCGTGGCGCGGCATCTGCTCGACGATCCGTCCTGCGCGCTCGGCCTGGCGCCGATCAAGGACGAGCAGAAGCTTGCCGATGTGCTGACCGCCCAGGGCAAGTCGGCCAAGCGGCTGACCGAGATCGACGGCATCAACTATTCGTCAGGAGACAAGCTTGCGCTCGGGCTTTACCGGGTGGCGCCGTGATGAATAGCCTCGGGCATCGAATGCCCCTATAGACTCGCGCCAAAGCCATGTCCGCCGCGCCCTTTGCCCTTTACCGCCGCTCGCTCGGCAATTTCCGCGACACGATGTCGATCGTGATGCGACGCTTTGCCGTGCGGCCGGCGCGCTATCCGCGAATCCTATGGAGCGTCTGGCTCATAGCCTGGGTGCTGCTCATCATTGCGACCTTCCTGCGCCTCGACGCTGGCGCAGGCGAAATGCGCGGCGAATGGTCACCCGGCTTCGTGCGCTACACCGATTTCTTCACGCAGTTCGGCCTCGGCGGGTGGTACCTCATTCCGTCAGCGCTCTGCCTCGTCGCCGCCAATCTGACGGATTGGCGCGGCCTGTCCCGGCACGGCCGGATGCTGGTCTACAACTGGACGTGCTTCGCCTTCCTGGTGCTCTGCGCCGTCGGCCTGTCCGGTCTCGCGGTCAACCTGTTGAAATACGGCATCGGCCGGGCCCGGCCGCTTTATTTCGACAGCTTCGGCGTCCTGTCGCTGCATCCTTTCGCCATGGATGCGCGCTTCGCCGGCTTTCCCTCCGGCCATGCCACGACGATGGGTGCGGTGTTCGGCATCCTGCTGCTTTTGTTCCCGCGCCGCTGGTATATCGCGCTGGCGGTCACCGCCTGCATCGCTTCGACCCGCGTCTTCGTCGGCGCGCATTATCCAAGCGATACGGTTGCGGGCTTCGGCCTAGGGCTGGCGTTTGCTGTTGCCTCGGGGCTGGTTTTCGCCCGGCTCGGTTTCATCTTCGGCCAGACAAGCGCGAAGCTGCCGGTGCGCAAGCGGACATTCCGGCTGGCACCCTCCCGCGCGCCGAGAGGCAGGACTTCGATGGCCGGCCCGGTCGAAGGCGGCGAGATCGGCGCCGACCGGACGCCAACCCATTAAAGCTCTTCGACTGTACAGCTTTCCCGCTTAGCGCAGCCGCTTCGGCCGCGGATCCGCGAGTTCGCCGGCGAGGCGCCGGTCGAGATAGTCAGCGCATTCGTGGATCAGCAACTCGGCGTCATTGGCGAAGAAATGGTTGGCGCCGGGCAGCGTCTTCTGGGTGATGGTGATGCCCTTTTGCGTGTGCAGCTTGTCGACAAGCCCCTGCACGTCCTTGGGCGGCGCCACCTTGTCTGCATCGCCATGGATGATCAGGCCGGATGAAGGGCAGGGCGCCAGGAACGAAAAATCATAGGTGTTGGGCTGCGGCGCCACCGAGATGAAGCCCTCGATCTCCGGCCGGCGCATCAGAAGCTGCATGCCGATCCACGAGCCGAAGGAATAGCCGGCGACCCAGCAGCTTTTCGAATCTGGATGCAGCGACTGCACCCAGTCGAGCGCCGCAGCCGCGTCCGACAATTCGCCGGTGCCGTGGTCGAACTCGCCCTGGCTGCGGCCGATGCCGCGGAAATTGAAGCGCAGCACAGTGAAATCGCGCTTTTGGAACATGTAGAAGAGGTCGTAGACGATCTTGTTGTTCATCGTGCCGCCGAATTGCGGGTGCGGATGCAGCACAATGGCGATCGGGGCGCTCTTTTCCTTCGAGGGCTGATAACGTCCCTCCAGGCGACCAGCCGGACCGGCGAAAATGACCTCAGGCATAAAATACTCCACGTGGCATATGAATGCGCTAGCCCGGAACTCTTTCGGCCCTAACTGTCCTGCGGCCCCAAACCTTCTGTGGCCTTGACGCCGGGCGAGCGTCTTCCTAGAAGCTAGTTTAGAATTGTTCAAAACTGGGAGGCCGAAACCCGATGGTCCGGCCGCCCGCGCCGCAAGCCGGGTAAATAGGACGGCTTGCCTTGCAATTTCAAGGAAATAACGCGCTATCCTCGCGGGATAGTTGGCGGAAGGACGAACTGAGCGAAAATGGCCGCAACCCGCGCCTATCTCGACTACAACGCCAGCGCGCCGCTCATTGCGGAAGCGCGGGCGGCGATGGTCGCTGCGCTCGATGCCGCCAACCCATCATCGGTCCACACCGAGGGCCGCGCCGCGCGCCGGCTGGTCGAGGACGCGCGCCGCGACGTGGCGCGGCTGGTCAACGCCAGGCCCGAGCATGTCGTGTTCACCTCCGGCGCCACCGAGGCCTCCTCGACGCTGCTTACGCCGGACTGGCAGATGGGGCGCGGCGCCATCCGCATGAGCCATCTCTATGTCTCTGAGGCCGACCATCCCTGCGTCCTCAATGGCGGGCGCTTCGCGCCGGCGCAGGTGACGAGGATCGGCGTTGACAGCAACGGCATCGCCGATATCGAGGCGCTTGCCGCTGCGCTTGCCCAGCATGACAAGACAGCCGGCCTGCCGCTGGTGGCGATCCACGCCGCCAATAACGAGACTGGTGTCGTCCAGCCGGTGGGGCGCATCGCCGACATCGTCAAGGCCGCCGGCGGGGTGCTGGTTGTCGACGCCGTGCAGGCCGCCGGGCGGATTCCGCTCGATATGTCAGACCCTTATGCCGATTACCTGATCCTGTCCTCGCACAAGATCGGCGGTCCCAAAGGCGTCGGCGCGATCGTCGCCGCGTCCGACCTGATGATGCCGCGGCCGCTGGTCAATGGCGGCGGCCAGGAGAAGGGCCATCGCGCCGGGACGGAAAACGTTGCCGGGATCGCCGGTTTCGGCGCCGCCGCGCGGGCAGCGCTTGCCGGCCTCGGCAATATGGACGCCATCGCGCGCCGGCGCGACGAGGTCGAAGCCATCGTGACCGAACTGGCGCCGGACGCGGAAATCTTCGGAAATGGCGCTCAGAGGCTTGCCAACACGACATTCTTCGCTATTCCCGGCGTCAAGGCCGAGACGGCGCAGATCGCTTTCGATCTTGCCGGCGTCGCGCTGTCGGCGGGTTCGGCCTGCTCATCGGGAAAGGTCGGGCCAAGCCATGTGCTGAAGGCCATGGGCCATGGCGACAGCCTGGGCGCCTTGCGCGTGTCGATCGGCCGCGCGACCGGCGCCGAGGATATCGAGGCCTTCCGGGCCGGGCTGGCGGGCATCGTCGTGCGCCGGGCGGGTAAGGAAGAAGCCGCCTGACGGCGGCGAAGACGAATTCAGGCCCTGCGGCCTGGTAGAGTGGTGCGTTTTGTCCTGGCCGGGTGAATTTCCGGCGGATACGCACTATATGGAGCTTACTCCGCTGCGCACCCCTGCCGGGATGCGATCACAGCGGTGCCATAGTTTGAAAACTGCCGGGCCTTGACCCCGGCGTGGATGGAGAACGCTTATGCCTGCTGTGCAGGAGACGATCGATCGAGTCCGAAAGATCGACGTCGACCAGTATAAATACGGATTCCAGACAGAGATCGAGATGGACAAGGCCCCGAAGGGCCTGAGCGAGGACATCATTCGCTTCATCTCGGCCAAGAAGGATGAGCCGGACTGGATGCTGGAATGGCGTCTGGGGGCCTATCGCCGCTGGCTGACGCTGGAAGAGCCGACCTGGGCGCGCGTCCACTATCCGAAGATCGACTTCCAGGACATCTATTACTACGCCGCGCCGAAGAGCACGCCGGGGCCGAAGTCGCTGAGCGAAGTCGACCCTGAACTGCTCAAGGTCTATGAAAAGCTCGGCATTCCGCTCAAGGAGCAGGAAATCCTGGCCGGCGTGCAGAAGCTCGCGGCGGTGGACGAGGAAGCGGAGATAGGCGACAACGTCTACAAGTCCGGCCGCGTCGCGGTCGACGCCGTGTTCGATTCGGTTTCCGTGGTCACCACCTTCAAGGAAGAGCTCGCCAAGGCGGGCGTCATCTTCTGCTCGATCTCGGAAGCGATCCGCGAGCATTCGGAACTGGTCAAGAAATATCTCGGCTCCGTGGTGCCGACCTCGGACAATTTTTACGCGACGTTGAACTCGGCCGTGTTCACCGACGGTTCCTTCGTCTTCGTGCCGAAGGGCGTGCGCTGCCCGATGGAATTGTCGACCTATTTCCGCATCAACGAGAAGAACACCGGCCAGTTCGAACGCACGCTGATCATCGCCGAGGAGGGGGCTTACGTCTCCTATCTCGAAGGCTGCACGGCGCCGCAGCGCGACGAGAACCAGCTGCATGCGGCGGTGGTCGAGTTGATCGCGCTCGACGATGCCGAGATCAAATATTCAACGGTGCAGAACTGGTATCCCGGCGACGCCGAGGGCAAGGGCGGCATCTACAATTTCGTCACCAAGCGCGGCGACTGCCGCGGCGACCGCTCGAAGATCTCGTGGACGCAGGTCGAGACGGGTTCGGCCATCACCTGGAAATATCCGAGCTGCATCCTGCGCGGCGACGATTCCTCGGGCGAGTTCTATTCGATCGCGGTGTCGAACGGCTATCAGCAGGTCGATAGCGGCACCAAGATGATCCATCTCGGCAAGAACACGTCGAGCCGCATCATCTCCAAGGGCATCGCCGCCGGCTTCTCGCAGAACACCTATCGCGGCCAGGTCTCGGCGCACCGCAAGGCGGCCAACGCGCGCAACTTCACCAATTGCGACTCGCTTTTGATCGGCGACCAGTGCGGCGCGCACACCGTGCCTTACATGGAAGCCAAGAACGCGACGGCGAAGTTCGAGCACGAGGCGACGACGTCGAAGATTTCCGAGGACCAGAAGTTCTACGTCATGCAGCGCGGCATCCCCGAAGAGGAAGCGATCGCGCTGATCGTCAACGGCTTCGTCAAGGATGTCATCCAGCAGCTGCCGATGGAGTTCGCCGTCGAGGCGCAGAAGCTGATCGGCATCAGCCTCGAGGGTTCGGTCGGCTGACCGCAAAATTATTCAGGAAGAAACTATGCTTGAGATCAAGAATTTGCATGCCCGCATCGTCGATGACGGCACCGAGATCATCCGCGGCCTGAACCTGACGGTGAAAGCCGGCGAGGTCGCCGCCATCATGGGTCCGAACGGTTCGGGCAAGTCGACGTTGTCCTATATCCTCGCCGGCCGCGAGGACTATGAGGTCACCGAGGGCGACATCCTCTATAATGGCCAGTCGATCCTCGAAATGGATCCGGCCGAACGCGCCACCGCCGGCATCTTCCTCGCTTTCCAGTATCCGATGGAAATACCGGGCGTGGCGACCATGGAATTCCTGAAAGTGGCGATGAACGAGCAGCGCAAGGCGCGCGGCGAGGAGCCGCTCAAGGTGCCGGAGTTCCTCAAGCGCGTGAAGGAAGCCGCGGCTTCGCTCAGCATGGACATGAACATGCTGAAGCGGCCGCTCAATGTCGGCTTCTCCGGCGGGGAAAAGAAGCGCGCCGAGATCCTGCAGATGAAGCTGCTGGAGCCAAAACTCTGCGTGCTCGACGAGACCGATTCCGGCCTCGACATCGACGCGCTGAAGATCGTGTCCGATGGCGTCAATGCGCTGCGTTCGCCGGAGCGCGCCATCGTCGTCATCACCCACTACCAGCGCCTGCTCGAGCACATCGTGCCGGATTCGGTGCACGTGCTCTACAAGGGCCAGGTCATCAAGTCGGGCGACAAGTCGCTGGCGCTCGATCTCGAGGCCAACGGCTATGCCGGTGTGATAGGCGAAGCCGCGTGAGATGGGAGCGGTCGAGGCGAAAGTCATGAACATGCATGCACAGCCCCAGCGGACCTTGGCCGAGACGGCGCTGATCGACGCCTTTGGCGAGCGGCTGTCGCAACTGCCCGGCGACGGCGCGGTGATGGTCAAGCGCGACGACGCGATCGAGGCGATCAAGCACGGCCTGCCGACGCGCCGCGTCGAATCCTGGCATTACACGGACCTGCGCCGGTTGCTGACCAACGTGCCGGCTTTCGAAACCGACGCCGTGGCCAAGGCACTTGCGCCGGTTCTTGAAGGGTCGGCCGTGCTGCCTGTGCTGAACGGAGTCTCACAGACGAAGCTGCCGGAGGTCGAAGGCGTCACCGTGCAGCGCTTGTCGGAGAAGCTGACCGACGGAAGCGTTGCGCCGGGACTCGATCCCTATGGCGACGACGACGCGATCGGCGCGCTGAACACGGCCTTTGTTGCCGACGGCTATTTCGTCGATATCGCCGACGGCGCCGAGCTGGAAAAGCCGATCGAATTGCAGAATTTGCAGGCCGGCGGCCAATCGCATGTGCGGCTGTTGGCGCGTGTCGGGGCCGGCGCCAAGGCGGTCATCGTCGAGCGCCAGACGGGCGAGGGCGACGAGGCGCTGGTCTCGTCGGTCAGCCAGCTCGTGGTCGGCGACGGCGCGGAAGTGACCTGGCTGATCGTGCAGGAGCAGCCGGATACAGCCACGCATCTCGCCCAGTTCAAGGCGCATATCGGCCCGGATGCCAAGCTGACGCTGTTCGTGATGAATGCCGGCGGCAGGCTCGTTCGCCAGGAGGTCGTCGTCAGGACGACGGGCGAGGGCGCCGATTTCAAACTGCGCGGCATCAACCTTCTTGCCGGCGACACGCATACCGACACCACCATGGTGCTCGACCATGCCGTGCCGCACACGACGTCTACGGAAGTGATCCGCAATGTGGTGACCGGCAAGGCGCGCGGCGTCTTCCAGGGCCGCATCAACGTGCATCAATATGCGCAGAAGACCAATGCCAAGATGGCCTGCAACACGCTGCTTCTGTCGGATGACGGCGAGTTCTCGACCAAGCCGGAGCTGGAGATCTTCGCCGACGATGTGGTCTGCGGCCACGGCGCGACGGTCACCGAGATCGACCATAACCATCTGTTCTACCTGATGGCGCGCGGTATCGACGAGAAGTCGGCGCAGGGCCTTCTGGTGAAGGCGTTCGTCGCCGAAGTGATCGAGGAACTGGACGACGAAGCGCTGGTCGAAGCGCTCGAAGAGCGGCTCGACGGCTGGTTTTCGACGCACGGCTAGCGACGTAGGGCGCAGGCCCCCTCATCCGGCCGCTTCGCGGCCACCTTCTCCCCGAGGGGAGAAGAGGCGGATGCGACGTTGGTGACCTCCTCTCCCCATCGGGGAGAGGGTGGCCGGAGCGAAGCGGAGGTCGGGTGAGGGGGAGCCACATTGGAAGGTTGATTGCTGTGGACCAGAAGATCGAAACCACCCCCTATGATGTCGAGGCGATCCGCCGCGACTTCCCGATCCTGTCGCGCCAGGTCTACGGCAAGCCGCTGATCTATCTCGACAACGGCGCCTCGGCGCAGAAGCCGCAGGTGGTGCTCGACACGATCCAGCACGCCTATTCCCAGGAATACGCCAACGTCCATCGCGGCCTGCATTTTCTGTCAAATGCCGCGACCGACGCCTATGAGAATGCGCGCAAGTCGGTGCAGCGGTTTTTGAACGCGCCGAGCACCGACAATATCGTCTTCACCTCCAACACCACCTCGGCGATCAACACGGTCGCCTATGGCTGGGGCATGCCGCGGATTGGCGAGGGCGACGAGATCGTGCTGTCGATCATGGAGCACCACTCCAACATCGTGCCCTGGCATTTCATCCGCGAGCGGCAGGGCGCGAAGCTGGTCTGGGTGCCGGTCGACGATCTCGGCGCGCTTCACATCGAGGAATTCGAAAAGCGGCTGACCTCGCGCACGAAACTGGTCGCCATCACGCAGATGTCCAACGCGCTGGGCACGGTGACGCCGATCAAGGAGATCGTGCGCATCGCGCATGCGCGTGGCATTCCTGTCCTCGTGGACGGCAGCCAGAGCGCCGTCCATATGCCGATCGACGTGCAGGACCTCGACTGCGATTTCTTCGTCTTCACCGGACACAAGGTCTACGGCCCGTCGGGCATCGGCGTGCTCTACGGCAAGAAGGACAGGCTGGAAGAGATGCGGCCCTTCATGGGCGGCGGCGAGATGATCGAGGAAGTGACTGAGGATATCGTCACCTACAACGATCCGCCGCACCGTTTCGAGGCCGGCACGCCGCCGATCGTACAGGCGATCGGCCTGGGTGCTGCGCTCGACTACATGGAAAAAATCGGCCGCAAACGCATCGCGGGGCACGAGGCGGACCTCAAGACCTACGCGCACGAGCGGCTGCGGGCGATTAATTCGCTGCGCATCTTTGGCGACGCGCCGGGCAAGGGCGCCATCATCTCGTTCGAATTGCAGGGTATCCATGCGCATGACGTGTCTATGGTGATCGACCGGCAAGGTGTTGCCGTCCGCGCGGGCACGCATTGCGCCCAGCCGCTGTTGAAACGCTTCGGCGTCACCTCCACATGCAGGGCATCGTTCGGCATGTATAATACGAGGGCCGAAGTGGACGCTTTGGCCGAGGCGCTGGAAAAGGCGCGAAAGTTCTTCGGGTGATGATCATGGACGATGTGAGCGCGACCGCAGAGACTGTGCCGGAAACGGTGGGTGACAGCGTCGTTTCGGCCTCGGCGATCCCCGCCGACGAGCTGGCGCGGCTGACCGACGACATCGTTTCCGCGCTGAAGACGGTCTACGACCCGGAAATCCCGGCCGACATCTATGAGCTCGGCCTGGTCTACAAGATCGACATCGAGGACGACCGGTCAGTCAAGATCGACATGACGCTGACCGCGCCGGGCTGCCCGGTGGCCGGCGAAATGCCGGGCTGGGTCGAGAACGCCGTCGGCGCCGTCGAGGGCGTTTCCGGTGTCGAGGTCGCCATGGTGTTCGACCCGCCATGGACGCCCGACCGCATGTCGGAAGAGGCGCAAGTCGCGGTCGGATGGTATTAGGGATCGGCTTGAAAAGATTGGCTGACTTGCGCGCTAGGTGAAACTTCACCATCTTAAGGGCAGACTCATTCCGCGGGCCTTGAACCCGCGCGAAAGTGGAGAATGACATGGGACGCTTCGCCGTCATAACGATGACCGACAAGGCCGCCGATCGCGTGCGCGAGATCGTGGCCACGCGCGACAACGCGCATGGCATCCGCCTCGGCATCAAGAAGGGCGGCTGCGCCGGCATGGAATACACGATCGACCTGGTGACTGAGCCAAACACCAAGGACGACCACATCGAGCGCGACGGTGCGCATGTCTATGTCGCGCCCGAAGCCGCGCTGTTCCTGTTCGGCACCGAGATGGATTTCGAGCAGACTACGCTGCGCACCGGCTTCACCTTCAAGAACCCGAACCAGAGTTCGGCGTGCGGCTGCGGCGAATCCGTCGAATTGAAGCCCGCCGACCTCAAGGCGCTGGCAGAGGCGCGCGCGTCGGCCTGATCTTCCTTCGCCCCGTTTACGGGGAGAAGGTGGCCCGAAGGGCCGGATGAGGGGTAGGTGCGAAGTTTTGAGAGGCTGGCGCAGCCTGCCGGCGTTCGTCATTCCAAAAGCCAAGCAATTGGCGTTTCGTCCGCTTCGCGGACCACACCTCACCTCCCCGTAGAACGGGGAGAAGAAAGCTAATCGACCCACATGCCCGTGCGCTTATGCCAGTCGGCGATCGATTCCTCTGGATAGACCTCGAAGACCTTGTCCTTCTTGCCGATCACCGGCTCGACCCAGTTCGCTTTGTATTTCAGCATCAGATGCACCTTTTCCGGTGGCTTCGGCAGGTCGGTGTCGATTGCCGAGGCGAAGGGATGGACAAGCTCCGGCCAGGTCGGGTCGTAGAGCCAGAGGGCCGAGCCGCATTTGCGGCAGAAATTGCGCTCGCCGGTCGAGACCTCGCAATGCGGATGCTCGTCATCCTCGATTTCGGCGCGATAGACGCCGAGGCTGCGCTTGCCCGTGATTTTCAAGGTGTCGTAGTCGGCGCCGAGATTGATGGCGAAACCGCCGCCGCCCTGCTGCTTGCGGCAGATCGAGCAGTAGCAGAGCATGAACGGCACCGGCGTGTGGCTATCCACCTCGAACCGGACGGCGCCGCAGCGGCAGGAGCCTTTGAGCAGGACAGGCATGGCGGGAACTCCGTTTTCAGGTCTCAACCTGTCAGCATGCCTTTGGTTGCGGCGATGACAAGGCCGATGGCGGATGAGATCATCGCGCCATGGATAATACGCGCCTCGAAGAACTGTTCGAAAGCCTGGGCCCGATCAGCATCCGAAAACTGTTCGGCGGTAAGGGCATCTATTGCGACGGCGTCATCGTCGCGGTGGTAGGTGCGCGGCGAACTGCTGCTCAAGGCGGATGAGGAAACCATTCCCGATTTCGAGGCCGCCGGCTGCAGCCAGTGGACCTATACCGGCTCGCGCCACGGCAAGGACGTGGCGATGCCCTATTGGAGCGTGCCCGACGAGGCGTTCGACGATCCGGACGAGATGGCCGTGTGGGCGCGGCGTGCTTATGAGGCGGGAAGACGAGCGGGGAAGTGATTTGATCCGTTATTGAACACTACGAAGGGCACGTCGAGGCCGCCCCCTCATCCGGCCGCTTCGCGGCCACCTTCTCCCCAGCTGGGGAGAAGAGGTTGGCGCAGGGGCTGGCAGCTCCTCTCCCCTCGGGGAGAGGTCGGATTGCCCCGAATTGCTCTTCGCAATTCGGCCTTGGCAATCCGGGTGAGGGGGCCTTCGACGTGTGCCCTTACAGTGCCTTCGCGATCTCCGCCGCCAGCCGGGCATTGTTCTCGACCAGCGCGATGTTGGTCTTGAGGCTGCGGCCGCCGGTGAGTTCGAGGATCTTCGACAAGAGGAAGGGCGTCACCGCCTTGCCGGTGACGTTCTGCGCCTCGGCGGCCTTCTGCGCGGCGTCGATATAGCCGGCCATTTCGTCGGCCGGGATCTCGTCATTCTGCGGCACGGGATTGGCGACCAGAATGCCGCCGCCCAAGCCCAGCGCCTGGCGCGTGCGGTAGAAATGGGCGATGTCCCCAGGCGCCTGCAGCGTCAGCGGCGCGCGGAAGGGCGACTGCCTCGACCAGAAGGCCGGCATCGTCTCGCTGCCATGGCCGATGACCGGCACGCCGCGTGTCTCCAGCACTTCCAGCGTCTTTTCGATGTCGAGGATCGCCTTGGCGCCGGCCGAGACGACGATGACCGGCGTGCGCGCCAGCTCGTCGAGGTCGGCCGAGATATCAAAACTCTTTTCGGCGCCCTTGTGGACGCCGCCGATGCCGCCGGTGGCGAACACTTTTATGCCGGCCATGTGCGCGGCAATCATCGTGGCCGCAACCGTGGTGCCGCCGGTGCGCTTTTGAGCGACCGCGAAGCCGAGATCGGCGCGCGACAGCTTCATGGCGTCGCCCGTCATGGCAAGCGATTCGCGTTCGCCGTCGGAGAGGCCGATCTTGATGCGGCCGTCGACCACGGCGATCGTCGCCGGCACCGCGCCGGCATCGGCGATGATCTGCTCGACCTTGGCCGCCATGGCGCCATTGTCGGGGTAGGGCATGCCGTGGGTGATGATGGTGGATTCCAGCGCCACCACGGGCCGGCCGGCGGCAAGGGCCTCCGCCACGGGCGGGTGGACATCGACGAAGGGGCGGGTGGTTTCCGGCGTCATGGCTGTTCTCCGACAAGGAGGAAGTAGATTGTCGATGGCCCTATGCCACCTCCCGTGCCTCCGGCACAAGGGCAAGCGCCTGCCTGAAATTGGCGGTCGTGAGGGACGGCACGGCCTCTGGACTCTCGATGGCGAGCATCGCCGCCGCGGCGCCCTCGCGTAGCGCGGCACGCAGCGGCAGCCCGCGCAGCAGGGCGGCGACCGTCGCGCCGGTCAGCGCATCGCCGGCGCCGGTCACGTCGGCGACCCGGCGCGGCGCGGGCGGGTCGATTTCGAAGATGCCGGCGTCGTCGAAGCCCAGCACCGGAGCGCTGCCGGCCGTGATCACGCCGGCGTTCAGGCCGACCTGCCTGAGTGCGTCGACAAGGGCTTCTCCTGACATTTCGGCGCCAACCAGCGCGGCGGCTTCGCGGCGGTTCATGAAGAGCAGCGACAGATCACTGAGCAGAGGCGCCAGGCGGACGACCTTGGCTGGCGAGACGGCGATGGCGAAGACCGGCCGGTCGCCGGCGAGCGCAACCAGGCGCTCCAGCGCCGCGGTCGGCAGGTTGGCGTCGCACAGGATGGCGTCGGCCGCGGCGATCGCCTCGCGCACCTTGGAACGCCTCATCTGCTTGGGGAAGGCGAGGTCGTAGAGCGCCATGTCGGCCAGTCCGACGATCAATTCGCCCTCGGCGTCGATCAGCGCCGTGTAGCTCGGCGTCGTGCGGTCGAGGAACACCACCGAGAGGTCCGTTATCCCGGCGCTGTCGATCGCCGAGGCGACCGTGTCCGCTGCCGCGTCGCCGCCGCGCACCGAGATCAGCGAGGCCGACACGCCGCGCTTCACCACGCTGCGCAGCGCGTTGAAAACGACGCCGCCGACATCCTCGCGCATCATGCCGGGGTTGGAGGCGGCTGGCACATAGGTGCCCGAGACCTGGCCGCGCCGGTCGATATGGGCGCCGCCCAAGGCCAGGATCGTTGGGGCCAGGATAGTTGGGAATGTCGGCATTTCGGGTCGCTGACTTTCATTGATCGTGCGGCTGCGCACACTAGGTTTCCCCGGGTCGCCCTGCAATCGGGGTCGCGATTCGGGATGGCCGGACATCGAAATCTCTTCTGGACCAGCGGTTGTGCTCCGCACTAGCCCTGGTGATACAAAAATAGAACAAATCCAGATATTGATTGTTTTTCAAATATTTGTAGCCCCTTGCCAAATGAGAACAAAAAAGGTACAAAACAGCAGGGATCACGGATTGTCCGGCCTTCATTGACGACCAAGGGGTGATGTATCATGGCTCAGAATACTTTGCGGCTTGTAGAGGATAAGGCAGTGGACAAATCAAAGGCTCTGGACGCGGCGCTGTCGCAAATCGAGCGCGCTTTCGGCAAGGGCTCGATCATGCGGCTCGGCGCCAACGAGCAGGCGGTCGAGATCGAAACCGTACCGACCGGCTCGCTCGGCCTCGATATCGCGCTTGGCGTCGGCGGGCTGCCGCGTGGCCGGATCGTCGAGATCT
>NZ_RZSA01000530.1:0-4630 GCF_003998075.1 Mesorhizobium sp. M2A.F.Ca.ET.037.01.1.1
CTCTAATTCTGCGCGCCGGCGACTTAGCGATATATGCCGTTGATTATCGAAGAGGAATTCTTCCACACGAATAACAAAGAAGTATAAGGCGCAGGATGGTTGGCGCCCGGCGGCACTCCTGACTAGAACGGCCGTTGGACCTGCAAGCCGGCCAGGCAGCGACAAACTGGAGGACGTCGTTCAAGCCACGTGTCACATGGCGCGCGGAGCGACCTCCAAGACCTTGCCTAAGCCTGTGCGAGGCACGGAGAGGCGGCCGTACTTTGTAGAAGTCGCGACTTGGCGCCCTGTTCCCGGATGAGCCGGGAGCATTGGATGAGCGCTCAGTCCTTCACATAGTCGCCATCAAATCCCACAAACTTTGTCAGGCCCGCAGCATCGAGCAGGCGGACATGACCCTGGCGGAATTCGAGGAACTTGCGCTCGCGGAGTTCCCGCAACATTCGATTTACATGGATCGGGGTAAGGCCAAGGGCGTCAGCGAGATCGTATTGCGTGAGGGGGCAATCAAAGCCGTTGCGGTCAACGGCGCCAACACGCCGCAGACGCCCCGTCAATTCAAGCAGCAAATGCGCCGTTCGCTCCAAGGCGGTACGCCGTCCTACATTGGCGAGGTGCTGAGCTATCACAGCACCGTTGCGCACCAGAGCGTCCATGATGAACGAGAACAGATGAGGCGATTTCATAGCGGCCAGCGTGAGTGTCTTGGTAGGCGCCACCAACAACGACAGTTCGGTCAGGCTCGCGAACGTTTCGACGGTGCCGCCTCCATATGATTGAGGCAGAACCACATCACCCGTTAAGGCAAAATCTAAAATTTGCCGCTGTCCCCCAGGTAGCTCGTGGGAAATGCAGCCCCACCCTGACTCAACGATGTATATACGATCGTTGCTGTCGCCCTGGCTGAAGATTACCGCGTCGGCTGGATATCGCTTGGAAGCCAGCCCGAGCGTCTTCATCAACGCGGCGTCGTCATCGTTAAGCCCAACGAATGACGAACGGTGCTCGTCCCCTTTCGAAAAAGAACGTGAAGCAAACGTCATCCGTACCCCTCGCCCTCAGCTGCGTGTATACCTCCCTCAACCTCATCATGTATATGAAATTTCACGTGATTAGCAACCTTTTTGAAGTCCGGAACGGGAAGGCATTGTGACATCAAACCGAGGGCTAACCTGGCTCAAAACCGGTTATGGTCCGGTTGATATCCCGCGAGGTCGGGTATCATCTATGACTTACTTCTCTTAAAGTTCTCTCTCATTGACTCAACTATCTCACTGGCAACCAGACAGCTCCGGTTGTCCGCCTGGTCGGCAGCATTGCGCAAAGTCAGCGACGCGTCCCTCAGCAGCCCCCTGATTTCCGCCGGCGACAACACTTCCGAGGCCTCGAGTTCCAAAAGGACCGATTCACTCACATGCAGCGCAGCGAGCGCGACCGCCCGCGGCCTTGTTGCCAGCAACTTCAGGAGATCGCCACTACGCCTGGCTCTCGATTTCTTCTTTGCCATCGTCGTCTTAACTACCCGGACAAAAACCTTCTTATTTCCAACATCTTGACGAGTGTGCGCAGTCCAAGAGACTGAGGGTTAGACCCTTCTCTTTAAGGTGTAGCCATTGGTGACGGTAACCCAGTTTGCAGCAGTGACCCAGAGGCAAGGGGATACTGAATTAGCGGTAGCTGGTGTTCTTCGGCATCACCAATGAAGACGTCCCGCCAGGATCCGCCGCCGTCGCGAAGCGAGGCTCAGTCGCTTCTTCAGCCGTAGACCTGCTTCGATGAGGGGCTGTCCTTTTTCTGGGAAGGCAGCGGAAACGGTTCGACCTGTCCCTCGGTCTTGTCGAGATACTGCGTCAGCGCCGTCACCAGATGGTAGAAGATGCTGGCTGGGACCTCAGTCGCAAGCGACCGACCGCGCTCGTCGATCCTGTCCACCCACAGGCCAAGCGGTGCGGGATCGATATGCCATCTGAAAAGGCGCGCGACACGGGCTTCGATTTCGGGTTTCAGATCAGGCCCACCAATATTGTCCAGCGCGATCGCCGCCTTGACAGCCTCGCATTGCGGCCAACTGCGCGAGAGTCTGTCGAGAGGCATCCCTTGTCGCGACACGGCCGCATATGCCAGCCCTGTGGCTCGATTCAATCCGCTGGCAACTGCTGAGGAATAGAGTTTCCTGGCGTAAGCAGCCAAATCCTTTTGTCCGCTGGCCCGCGCGAAGTCCGCGAGCAGGGAGGCCCATTCGAAATGATGCCCCGGTTCGGTCCATTGCCCTTTGTCTCCGGGCAACGGCAGCCAGTCGGCGTCAAAATATTCGCCAAGCGTCCAACTTTCCTGATCGAAAAAATGACACCGGAAGAGATCGATCACGCGAGCCGCTCGACGAAGATATGTGCGGTCGCCGGTTGCGTCATGCCAGGCAAGGAACGATTCGAGCATGTGCATGTGCGGGTTCGAGGACCGGACGCCGTTCCAGCCGGGTGTCTCCAGGAAGCCATTCAGGCTGCCATCCTCAAGGTGGGAATCGATAAAATGAAATGTCTCCTGCGCGAGCTGCAAAGCCGTCTGGTGACCGCATCTATAGGCGTGGGCAAGGGCAAGAAGCACGCAGGAATGGTCGTAGGCATCCTCCATCGGATCGGCCACGCTTCCATTGGAATTGAGGGTGCGCACCCAGCCGCCTCGATCGGTCCGGCCGTATTTTGCGATGAAGTCAATTCCGTGATCGATGAGCTTGTCGGCAGGGCCAGTCCAGCCGCGTTCCTTGGCTACCGCGAAGGCATAGATCTGGCGGGCCATCGTCCGCATCCGCTTGGGCTTGCCCAATGGCCTCGCATCGAAACCGAGCGCTTCGTGAAAGCCTCCATGAACTGTGTCGACCCCCGCGGTCGACCATAGCGGAAGAGTCTCGTTGAAAAGCCAGTGCTCGACGCGCTTGCGCCATGATCCGCTGACAATGACCCGGTCTTCCGATGCCGTGAACTTCGTCTCTAATCGCCCGCTTTTCTCGAGTTGTTCCACGACTTTCTTCACATTCTGGCTGTGGCTGACCGGGGCGACGAATATCGCGTCCGGCGTTGCAACCACCGCCACATCCTTCATTCCGATCACAGTGAGCAGCCGACCTTGGCTCCTGAGGTAGGAATTTTTGCAGTCCATGGCCACGACATCGCCCATCACCACATTGCCGTTGCCGTCGGCGGGGCTAGACTCCAGCAACGATTGCCACGACCCGAGATCATTCCAGCGGAAAGAAGCCGTCACCATCGCGATGCCCTGCGCATGTTCCATGACGGCATAGTCAATCGACGTGGAGGGGACCGCCGAGTAGAAGCGTTGGGGCAAGTAGAGGCCCGAAATATCGGTCGTGGCGGACCTGAAGGCGCGTTCCGCGGTATCCCAGATTTCCGGCTGCAATTCGATCAAGGCTTTCTGCATCGTGTCGGCGCGAAACAGGAAGATGCCCGCGTTCCAGTAGAACCTTCCCGACGACAGATATTTTTGCGCCGTCTCGACGTCCGGCTTTTCGACAAAGCGCGAAACCGCGGCCGCGCCATCGCCATTGGCTGCAACCTCGATGTACCCATATCCAGTTTCCGGATGAGTGGGCTTGATCCCGAAGACGACAATGCTACCAGCGTCTGCGGCAGGCATGCCGGCTTCGACGGTTTCCCAAAATTGCGTCTCGGTCGATATCTGATGGTCGGATGGGACCACGAGCACGAGTGCATCCTTGCCGTGTTCGGAAATCGTCTGCAGTGTCGCTATTGCGACCGCCGCCGCAGTATTGCGGCCCAGGGGTTCGAAGATCGGCCTTCCACCGTTCAGTCCGAGCGGACTTATGTCAGAGATAACGCGTTCGGCATGACGTTCGGACGCTATCAGATAGATCGGCGTTTCGCTATTTGGCCATGCTTTGAGGCGCCGAACCGTCTTCGCCAGCATGGAGCCATCCCCCGACAGATCGTGGAACTGCTTGGGATTGTCTTCGCGCGAGAGCGGCCATAGCCGCGACCCGACACCTCCGCTCATGACGAAACTTACGATGCGCTGAGGCAAGATTCGGGACTCCAGGCGGCCGGAGAACTCGTTTTAGCGGCGTCATGGTTGGTCACACAAGGCTGGAACTCGCCTTTCACGAACTGCCTCAACCCGCTGCCGTCCCGACCGGCGCGACGAAAGCCGACGAAATGCGACAGAAGTGCTGCCATTGCCGCTTGCAGTATCGAAAAGCGGCGGCTATAAGCCCGCCGTCTGGTCACGGAGTGTAGCGCAGTCTGGTAGCGCACCTCGTTCGGGACGAGGGGGTCGCAGGTTCAAATCCTGCCACTCCGACCAGAAGAAACAAGCACTTGGATGCTTGCAATCCCGCGCGCCTCGTTGACTTTTTTCGTGGAACAGTGAGCCGATTGGCTTGTGCCGCCTATTGTGCTCGACAGCCGGCCCTTACTTTGACCTAATGGCGTACTGTCCTGGGTTCGTGGAGCGCGGAACCCGCAGAGCGGCTGAGAGAATGACATTCAAGCCTACAGCCATTTTGATCGCGACGCTGCTTCTGGCAGCAGGCTGCTCATCGACCACCGCGTCGATCAGCCCGGCGAAATACGACAAGATGAACTGCGCCGAGCTCAAC
>NZ_RZSA01000531.1:0-4622 GCF_003998075.1 Mesorhizobium sp. M2A.F.Ca.ET.037.01.1.1
CCTCCAGCTCGGCCATGCTCTCGAACATCGAGGCCAGATGCTCCTGCGTGACCACGGCGACGATGGCGCCTCGGTTGGGCCGCCTCTCGACCAGCCCAATGGCGCTCAACTGGCTGAGCGCCTCCCGGACCGGCGTGCGCGAAACGTCGAAGCGGGCGGCGAGCGAGCCCTCGTCGAGCTTTTCGCCGGGACGCAGATAGCCGGTGACGATGCGGTCCGCGATCGCCCGCACCATCTGATCCACGGTCGTGCCCGACCTGACCAAGCCACGCTTTCCCGACACGTCTCCTCCGCCCAGTTTATTGCGGACGGCCCGCGAGGTGGACGGTCCACGGGCTGTTTCGACTCAAGGCCGCATCCCTGTATGCCTAGATTTTGACCTCAATGTCAAATTGATCATTTATCAGGCAAAAAGTGCATGCACTTGCCTTTGGTTTATGCATGTCTTCTAAATTCATTTATTGATTTTATTACGGAAAATCAAAAAAAGGAACTGGCACAGCGATTGCATGCACTTTCTTGAAGAGGTGTTAACCGACCCCATCAGGGGTCCAAGAAAGGGGAGCATTCGATATGACCGGGAAATTCATGCTTAGCCGCCGCGATCTGCTCAAGACCTCCGCCGCCGGGGCGGCGCTCGGTCTGGCCTCGGCGGCCTTTCCGATCCGCGCGGCGCGCGCCGCCGCCGCCACCGTCGGCTTCATCTATGTCGGCCCGAAGGACGACTATGGCTACAACCAGGCGCATGCCGAAGGCGCGGCGTCGCTGAAGGGGGTCGAAGGCATCTCCATTGTCGAGGAAGAGAACGTCCCCGAGACGGTCGACGTCCAGAAGACGATGGAATCGATGATCAATCTCGACGGCGCCTCGCTGATCTTCCCGACCTCCTTCGGCTATTTCGATCCGCATATGCTGGCCATGTGCGCCAAGTTCCCCGACGTGCAGTTCCGCCATTGCGGCGGCATGTGGAACAAGGACAAGCACCCGATGAACGCCGGCTCCTATTTCGGCTATATCGGCATGGGCCAGTACCTGAACGGCGTCGTCGCCGGCCACACCAGCAAGTCGAAGAAGCTCGGCTTCGTCGCCGCCAAGCCGATCCCGCAGGTCCTGCTCAACATCAACTCCTTCCTGCTCGGCGCCCGCTCAGTCGATCCGGCGATCACTTGCCAGGTGATCTTTACCGGCGAGTGGTCGCTGGCGGTGAAGGAGGCCGAGGCCACCAATGCGCTGATCGACCAGGGCGCCGACGTCGTCACCTGCCATGTCGACAGCCCCAAGGTGGTGGTCGAGACCGCCGCCGGCCGCGGCGCCTTCATCTGCGGCTACCACGCCAACCAGAGCCCGCTGGCGCCGGAAAAATACCTGACCGGCGCGGAGTGGAACTGGGCCAAGGTCTACAAGATGTTCGTCGACGACCTCATCGCCGGCAAGCCGCTGCCCAATTTCACCCGCGGCGGACTGGCCGACGGCTTCGTCAAGATGAGCCCGCTCGGCCCCGCCGTTGGCGAAGCCGCGCGCAAGCAGTTCGACGCGACATTGGCCGAAATGATGAAGGGCGGCTTCTCCGTCATCAAGGGCCCGTTGAAGAGCAACAAGGGCGCCGTTGTCGCGACCGAAGGCCAGGCCTTCGTTGAGACCGCCATCGAGCTCGAAAGCATGGACTATCTCGTCGAGGGCGTCGTCGGCTCGACAGCCTGAGGCATTGCGTGTCGCCCAAAACTGCGCAGCGGTTTTGGGATGACGACATGCATCCGAGCAAGAGCTTGAGGCACGCTTCAAGCAGGCCGAGGAGACGGGATATGGCGGACACTGTGAGCAGCCCGGACGTGCGGACCATCCTCGACGCCAGGGGATACCGGGCGGCGCTCGAATGGACCGCGAGGCGGGCGGAGGCCTTCGTCATTCCGCTCGCGGCGATGGTCGTCGGCATGGTGCTGTTCAGCCTGTTCATCCTGGCTGTCGGCAAGTCGCCGGTGCAGCTTTATGAGACGATGTGGCGGGGCGGCTTCGGCTCCTGGTTCTCGATCCAGAACTCCCTGTCGCGCGGCGCGCCGCTCCTGCTTGCGGCGCTGTGCGTGGCGCTGCCGGCGCGCCTTGGCCTGGTCGTCATCGGCGGCGAAGGCGCGATCGTGCTGGGCGGCGTCGCCGCAGCCGCCATCGGCGTCGCGCTGAACGGCGCGCCGTCCTTCCTCGTAATCCTCCTCATGGGCGTGGGGGGCGCAGCCGCCGGCGGCATCTGGATAGGTGTCGTCGGCGCGCTCCGCCATTACCGAGCCGTCAACGAGACCATCTCCAGCCTGCTGATGGCCTATATAGCCATCGCGCTGATGAACCATCTGGTGGAAGGGCCGCTGCGCGACCCGGCCTCGCTGAATAAACCCTCGACCCAGCCGCTGGCCGACATCTACCGCATCGGCAACATACCGGGCATGGAGGTGCATTGGGGTCTCGTGGTCGGCATCCTCGCCTGCGTGCTCTCCTGGCTGCTGATCGAGAAGACCCGCTGGGGTTTTGCCGCCCGCATCGCCGGCGGCAATGTCAGGGCCGCGCAGGTCCAGGGCCTTGCCGTCGGACCGCTGATCGTCGGCTTCACCGCGCTGGCGGGCGGTTTCGCCGGCCTCGCCGGCATGCTGGAGGTCGCAGCCGTGCAAGGCAGCGCGAATGGCTCGCTTGCCGCCGGCTACGGCTATACCGGCATCCTCGTCGCCTTCCTCGCCCGCCACAACCCACTTGCCATCATCCCTGTCGCCATCCTGCTTGGCGGCATCGACGCGTCCGGCGGACTGATCCAGCGCCGCATGGACCTGCCCGACGCAACTGTCCTGGTGCTGCAGGGCATGCTGTTCATCGTCGTCCTGTTCAGCGAGACCTTCTACGGCCGCTTAAAGCTCTTCAACCCGGACCTCTGGCAGAGGCCCCATTTTTTGAAGGGAAATGTCTGATGGAAACGACCGACATCGGACTGTGGGGCGTGCCGCTCGCCATGCTGGGCGGGGCTATCCGCGTCTCCACCCCCTTCATCTTCGTCTCGCTCGGCGAGGCCATCACCGAGCGTTCCGGCCGCATCAATCTCGGCCTCGAAGGCACGCTGGTGTTCGGCGCCATGAGCGCCTACGCGATCGCGGTAATGACCGGCTCGCCATGGCTCGGCCTTCTGGCCGCGGCGCTCGCCGGCCTCTGCTTCGGCCTCTTCCACGGCTGGATCTGCAAATTCCCGAAGGTCAACGACATCGCCATCGGCATCGCCCTGATGCTGTTCGGCACCGGGCTCGCCTTCTTCTTCGGCAAGCCGTTCATCCAGCCTTCGGCGCCCGACCTGCCGGCGATCCCGTTCGGCAACTGGTCCGACATCCCGCAGGTGCAGGCGGCGCTCAACGTCAACGTGCTGTTCCTGATCGGTGCCGCACTTGCCGTCTTCCTCTGGTGGGCCTTCCGCAACACGCGCGTCGGCCTGATCGTGCGCGTGGTCGGCGACAGCGCCGACGCGGCGCGCGCCATGGGCCTCAATCCCAACACGGTGCGGCTGCTCGCCACAGGCGTCGGCGGCGCGCTGGCCGGCATCGGCGGCGCCTACCTGTCGCTCTACTATCCCGGCAGCTGGACCGAGCGCATCTCGTCGGGCCAAGGACTGATGGCGGTGGCGCTGGTCATCTTCGCGCGCTGGAATCCGCTTGGCTGCTTTGCCGCAGCGCTCCTGTTCGGCGGCGCCGGCGCGCTCGGCCCGGCGCTGCAGTCGGTGGGCGTCACGCAGGGCTACTACCTTTTCTACGCCGCGCCCTACATCCTCACCCTCATCATCATGATCGCCACCTCGTCGCCGAGCCGCACGCTCGCCGGCGCGCCCGGCGAACTGTCGATCACCAAATGACCGCGCACCACGCACCGCTCGCGAGACCGGAGTTTTCGCCATGAACGCCAGAGCCGAGATCACCCAGCGCTACATCGACGCCGATCCCTATCCCTGGCCCTACAATGGCGATCTCAGGCCCGACAACACGGCGCTGATCATCATCGACATGCAGACCGACTTCTGCGGGCCTGGCGGCTATGTCGACCATATGGGCTACGACCTGTCGCTGGTCCGCGCGCCGATCGAGCCGATCAAATCTGTGCTGTCGGCTATGCGAGGCAAGGGCTACACCATCATCCACACGCGCGAGGGCCACCGCCCTGACCTCGCAGACCTGCCGGCCAACAAGCGCTGGCGCTCGCGCCGCATCAATGCCGGCATCGGCGATCCGGGTCCGTGCGGGCGTATCCTGGTACGCGGCGAGCCGGGCTGGGACATCATCCCCGAGCTCTATCCGGCCGAGGGCGAGCCGATCATCGACAAGCCGGGCAAGGGCTCCTTCTGCGCCACCGATCTCGAGCTGATCCTCAACCAACGCGGCATCGAGAACATCGTGCTCACCGGCATCACCACCGATGTCTGCGTGCACACCACCATGCGGGAGGCCAACGACCGCGGCTTCGAATGCGTGATGCTGGAGGATTGCTGCGGGGCGACCGACTACGGCAACCACCTGGCGGCGATCAAGATGATCAAGATGCAGGGCGGCGTGTTCGGCGCGGTGTCGAATTCCGCCGCGCTCGTCGCGCAGTTGCCGTGAGGAGCCGGC